>NZ_DLNJ01000001.1:0-11894 GCF_002478345.1 Microbacterium sp. UBA7513 | reverse complement strand
CTCAAGACCGGCAAGGAGGCCGACGTGTTCCTGCTGGAGCGCGCCGTGCCCGACGACCCGACGCAGCGCACCCTCCTCGCCGCCAAGCGCTACCGCGGCATCGAGAACCGGAGCTTCCAGCGCTCCGCCGTCTACACCGAGGGACGCAGCACGCGGAACACCCGCGATACGCGCGCCCTCGCCAAGAAGACCGCCCACGGCCGAGAGGTCGCCGCAGCCCAGTGGTCGCTCGCGGAGTTCGAAGCGCTGTGCCGGATGTGGGAGCGCGGCGCCCCGGTCCCCTATCCCGTGCAGGTCAGCGGCACCGAGATGCTCATGGAGTTCCTCGGCGACGACCGGGGCATCGCGGCACCCCGGCTCGCCCAGGTGCGCGGGTCGAACGCCGAGATGCAGGAGTACTTCACGCAGGTGGTCGACCTCATGCGGGTCTTCGCCGCCGCGGGCTTCGCGCACGGCGACCTCTCCGCCTACAACCTCCTCGTGCACGAGGAGCGTGTGCGGGTGATCGACCTGCCGCAGATCGTCGACGTGATCGCGAATCCGCAGGGCCTCGACCTGCTGCACCGCGACTGCGTCAACGTGTGCGACTGGTTCGCACGGCGACGGGTGGAGTGCGACGCCGAGGCCCTGTTCGCCGACCTCCTCGGGACCCTGTTCTGACCCCCGGGGTCAGGAGGCGAGTCGGGCGGCGAGAAGGGTCACCAGCTCGTACACGACGTGGCTCGCGGCGATCCCGGTCATCTGGGCGTGATCGTACGCGGGCGACACCTCCACGACGTCGGCGCCGACGATGTCCCGGTCGCGCAGCGCCCGGAGGATGCGCAGCAGCTCGCGGCTCGTGAGCCCTCCGGCCTCGGGGGTCCCGGTGCCGGGCGCGTGCGCGGGGTCGAGCACGTCGATGTCGATCGAGACGTACAGCGGCTTGTCGCCGATGCGGGTGAGGATGCGGTCGATCGCCGCCTCCACCCCGTGCTCCTCGACGTACTCGCTGGACACGATGGAGAAGCCGAGGCGCTCGTCGTCCTCGAGGTCCTGCTTCGAGTACAGGGGTCCGCGGGTGCCGACGTGGCAGCTCGCGGTGAGGTCGATCAGCCCCTCCTCGCTCGCGCGGCGGAAGGGGGTGCCGTGCGTGATGGGGGCGCCGAAGTAGGTGTCCCACGTGTCGAGGTGGGCGTCGAAGTGGAGCACCGCGACGGGTCCGTGCTTCGCGGCCACCGCCCGCAGCAGGGGAAGGGCCACCGTGTGGTCGCCGCCGATCGTGACGAGGCGCTGCACCTGCTCGCCGAGCGCCAGCGCCGCGCGCTCGACCTCGGTGACCGCCTCGGTGAGATCGAAGGGATTCACCGGGATGTCGCCCGCATCCACCACCTGGGCGAGCTGGAACGGCGACACGTCCTGCGCGGGGTTGTAGGGCCGCAGCAGCCGGGAGGACTCCCGCACGTGCGACGGTCCGAAGCGGGTGCCGGGGCGGTAGCTCACGCCGGAGTCGAACGGGATGCCGACCACCGCGATGTCGGCGCGCGGCACGTCCTCGATGCGGGGCAGGCGGGCGAAGGTGGCGATGCCGGAGTACCGCGGGTTCACGGAGGCGTCGACGGGGCCGATGTTGTCGGTCATTTCTCGTTCCTGTTCGTCGGGAGGTGTGGGTCTCAGAGGGCGTGCTGCGGGATGTGCACGAGCTGCACCCCGCCGTCGGCGATGGCCGCGCGGATGCTGGGGGCGATGTCGGCGCGTGATGCCGCCCGTCGCCCGGTCGCCCCGAAGGCGGTGGCGAGCGCGGCCCAGTCCGGCTGCACGAGGTCGACGCCGATCGGGGTCATGCCCCGGTCGAGCTCGTTCTGGCGGATCTCCGCGTACCCGCCGTTGTCGACGCACACCACGGTGACGTCGAGACGCTGCTCGACGGCGGTGACGAGCTCGCTCACGCAGAACATCAGAGCGCCGTCGCCGATGACGGTGACGACCGGGCGTTCGGTCTGCGCGACGGCCGCGCCGATCGCGGCGGGGAGGCCATAGCCGAGCGTGGCGTAGGTCGGCGTGTAGAGGAGGGAGTGCGGCTGCTCCTGCCGCAGCACGCTGCCGAGCGCCATGTACACGATCTGGGAGGAGTCGCCCGCCACGATCGCGTCGGCAGGGAGGGCGTCGGCGATGATCTCGGCCAGCGCGACGGTGTCCGGCGCGGTCTCCCGCGACTCGGCCTCGATCGCAGCCCGCTCGGCCGTGAGGTCACGGGCGGGCCGTGCGGGGTCCGGCAGCAGCGGCAGCAGCACGTCGGTCACGGCGGCGGCGTCTCCGGTGAGAGCGACCGTCGCGGTGAGGTTCTTGTCCCGCTGCTCCGGAGAGATGTCGACGCGGATCACGGCGCCGCGTGCCTCGAGCCGGGGAGCCCAGAGCTCCGCCTCGCCCAGCTTCGAGCCGACCACGAGCAGCACGTCGGCGTCTTCGGCCACGGCCCGTGCGGCGGCGAGGCGCAGGTTCGAGCCGAGGGACAGCGGGTGCCGTTCGTCGAGCACCGCCTTGCCGTTCAGGCTTGTGAGCACCGGAGCCCCGAGCCGCTCGGCCACGGCGACGAGCTGGTGCGCGGCGTCCACCGCACCCCCACCGGCCACGATCACCGGGCGGCGGGCGGCCGACAGCAGCCGGGCGGCCTCGGCGAGCGCGATCGGATCCCCGGAGACGCGGTCGGGCATCGGGCGCGGTTTCCGGTCCTCCGCGGGCACGGCGGCGGGCGCCTCCAGCACGTCGAGCGGGATCTCGATGTGCACGGGGCGGGGACGGCCGGTGCGGAAGAGGTGGAACGCGTCGTGCACGGCCTGCACCGCCTCCGCCGCGGTCGACACCCGTCGCGACCACTCCGCGATCGCGCCGACCATGGCTGTCGCGTCTTTGGTCTCGTGCAGCGTGCCGACGTCGGCGAACTCCGCCCCGAGCGGCACGCCGGGCGAGAGGACGATGAGCGGCCGAGACTCGCAGAACGCGGTGCCGATCGCGCTCATCGCGTTCTGCAGGCCCGGGCCTGAGGTCGTGATCACCACGCCGGGGAGCCCGGTCTGCTGCGCCCATCCGTCCGCGCCGTACCCCGACCCCTGCTCGTGGCGGTTGGTCACGGCGCGGATGCCGAGGTCGGCGAGGGGCCGGTAGAACTCCAGGTTGTGCGTGCCGGGGATGCCGAAGACGGCGGTCACCCCGTAGGCGCGGATGGTCTCCAGGACCGCACGGCCCGCGGTGTCGGCGTACCGGTCGTCTCCGATGGTGTCGGTGCTCATCGTGTCATCCTCACATCGCGTGCCGACGGACGCCGTCGACCCAGGTCTCGCGCACCTGGATCGCCGCGATCTCCTCGGCCGGCACCGCGAGCGGATCGTCCGAGAGCACCGCGAAGTCGGCGTACTTGCCCGGCTCCAGGGAGCCGAGGTCGTCCTCGCGGCCGATCGAGACCGCACCCTCGATCGTGTGCGCCCGCAGCGCCGCGGTCGCGGAGATGCGCAGGTCGTCCGGGCCGAGCCGGTGTCCGCGACGGGTGACCCGGGTGACCGCGGTCTGGATCGCCTCCAGCGGGATGGGCTCGGCGACCGGGGCGTCGGAGGAGATCGTCATGGGCACGCCCGCACGCTCGAACTCCCCGAGCGGGTTGAATCGCTCACCGGGGGTGCCGATGGCCTCCTCCACGCCCTCGCCCCAGTTGAAGTAGTGCTGCGTCTGGTTCACGGGACGGATGCCGGCGGCCGCCATCCGCTCGATCTGCGCGGGGGTCGGCAGGCCGCAGTGCTCGATGCGGTGCCGGGCATCCGCGTCCGGACGCTCCGCGAGCGCGGCCTCGATCGCCGACACGACCATCTCGATCGCGGTGGGCGACTGGGCGTGGGTCGCGGTCTGGAGTCCGGCCGCGTGCGCCGTGCGGATGAGCTCCGCGTAGTCGGCGGGCTCGTGGTAGAGCTGGCCGGTGCGGCAGGGGTCGCCGACGTAGCCGTCCGGGAAGTACGCGGTCCAGCCCCCGAGAGTGCCGTCGGCGTAGAACTTGATGCCGGCGAAGCTCAGGTGGGCGTTGCCGAACTGCCCGACCAGTCCCATCTCCAGCGCCTCGTCGAGCAGGTGCGACAGCAGGTACATCGACACGCGCAGCTCCAGCCGCCCGGCCTCGGCCAGCCGCAGGTACATGTCGAACTCGCGGCGCGTGACCTGGCAGTCGCCGATGGAGGTGACCCCGCCCGCGAGGAACCGCTGCGTCGCCGCGTCGAGCTGGCGCAGGTGCTCCTCCGGCTCGTCCGCGAGGTGGAAGTTCGGACCGTGGTGGCCGATCTTCACCCCGTGGACGCCGGTGAGGATGTTGCACGCCGCGTCGGACAGTTCGCCGGTGAGCTCGCCGTCGGCGTCGCGGAAGAACTCGCCGCCGTCCGGGTTCGGGGTGTCCCGGTCCACGCCGTTGAGCTCCAGCGTGTACGAGTTCACCACCCCGCCGTGGCCGGAGGCGTTCATGAGGTACACCTCGCGGTCGGCGGCCACCTCGTCGAGCTCGAAGCGGGTGGGGTGCCGCTTCTCAGCGAGGTTGCGCTGCTCGTAGCCGTAGCCGCGCACCGGACGGCCGGCGGGGAGTTCGGCAGCCGCGGCCTTCAGCAGCGCCACGATCTCCGGGATGCTCCCCGCCTTCTCCGGACCGCAGTCCACCCAGGTCATCATCTGCCCGAACATCAGCGGATGCGCATGCGCGTCCACGAAGCCGGGGACGACCACCGCCTCGCCCAGATCGACGCGTTCCGGGGTGAGTCCGGCCCGCGCCGCCACGTCCTCGCACGCCGCCGCCGTGCCGAGGGCGACGATGCGCCCCCGGTCGGTCAGCATCGCGGTGACGGTGGTGTCCGCCGGGTCCGCCGTGTGGATGGCTCGTGCGGTGACGAGGACGGGAGCGGCCTGGGCCGAGCGGTCGAAGGGGGTGAGCTTTCTCATGATGCCTGTTCGCGGTGGTGTCGTGCGGAGGAAGAGTGCCGGTCAGGGCAGGCGGTTCGCCGTGGTGTCGGTCCGGGCGGTGAACGACGCCGTGACCGGGGCCTCGTCGGAGTGCTGCGGCGCGAGACGCGTGCAGATCCCGGCGATGACGGCCATGCCCACGAACATCGCGATGACCGACCAGACGCTGCCGGTCCAGGCGATGAGCTGCGTCGCGAACCAGGGCGAGAAGCCGGCCCAGACGGCGGCGCCGACGCCGTACGACAGCGCGATGGAGGTGTAGCGGGCCTGCGGACGGAACATCTGGGCCAGGATCGCCGCGATCGGGGCGTAGGTCGCGCTCATCGCGATGCGCACGAGCGAGGCGAAGAGGAAGATCAGCGGCTCCACGCGGCCCGGCATCAGCAGCAGGAAGGGCGCGAAGGTCAGCACCGAGGTGATCAGGCCGATGTACATCACGTTCTTCCGGCCCCACTTGTCACCCAGCCAGGCGACCGGCAGCGTCACGACGAACTCCACGAAGGAGGCCAGGGTCATCGCGTCGAGGATGACCTGCTCGCTGATAGCGATGGGCTCGCCGGTCGCGTACGCGGTGGCGAAGGTGGTGGCCAGGTAGTAGCCGCCGGTGGAGATGGGCAGGATGCCGATGCCGAGGAGGATCGGCTTCCAGTTCACTCGGAGGGCGAAGGCGAGCGGCATGGACTGCTTGCGACCTTCGATCTTCTCCTCGAAGACCGGCGACTCCTCGACGCGATACCGGACCCACAGACCGACGCCGATCAGCACGATCGACAGCAGGAACGGGATGCGCCAGCCGCCGTCGATGATGAACGTGTCGCCGCCGCGGGCCATGATCGCGAAGATGCCGGAGGCGAGGAGGGCGCCGGCCGGGTTGCCGAGCTGGGTGAAGCCGCCGTAGAACGTCTTCGACTTCTCGGGAGCATGCTCGACGCTCATGAGCACCGCGCCGCCCCATTCGCCGCCGACCGCGAGGCCCTGGATGGCGCGGAGCAGGATGAGGAGGATCGGGGAGAGGATGCCGATGTTCTCGTAGGTCGGGAGGCAGCCGACGAGGACGGTCGCGGCCCCCATCAGCAGCAGCGTGATGACGAGCGAGACACGCCGGCCGAGCTTATCGCCGATGTGGCCGAAGACGATGCCACCGAGGGGGCGGACGAGGAAGGCGACCGCGAACGTCGCGAAGGCCGCGGCGGTCTCGGCCAGACGGTCATCGCTCGGGAAGAACAGCGGGCCGAACACGAGGGCGGCGGCCGTGGCGTAGACGTAGAAGTCGTACCACTCGATGGTGGTGCCGACGAAGGCGGCGAAGCCGGCGCGGCGCGCGCGGCTGTGGACGCCGCTTCGGGGGGTGGGGGTAGTGGTCATGGACCCGCTCCTTCGCGGATGGTGTCGGATAGCGAAGGATGCTACGGACGTGAAGCATCACGGGCAAGGGCAGAACTCCAGCGATACGCAGCATTCACTGGATTTATGTCGTTCCTGCCGCGCACTCCAGGCCTTCCGCTCGGTCGAACAGCGCTCTACGCTGAGATTTTGCGGGTGCGGGCGTGCATCGCGGGGAAATCGACGGAATCGGGTGGGACATGGACTTCGATGCGGAACTCATCCGGGCACTGCAGGAGGACGGCCGCGCCAGCATCCGCTCCCTCGCCGAGCGCGTCGGCCAGTCCCGGGCCGTCGTGGCGGCTCGTCTGCGCACCCTGCTCGCCGACCGCACGGTGCGGGTGGTCGCGGCCGTCGACCCCGTGTTCCTCGGCCAGCACGTGCTCGCCCACGTGTCGATCCGGACCGACGGCGCCGTCGAGGTGGTCGCGGAGCGCCTGCGCGACATGTCCGAGACCGTGCTGGTGTCGGCGGTCGGCGGCGCCCACGACATCGTGACGGAGGTGCGGGTGGGGTCGATGTCGGAGCTCCACGATCTGCTCGCGCGCATCCGCGGGAGCGCCGGCGTGCTCGACATCAACACGATCATCTACTCGACCGTGATCAAGGGCTTCTTCGTCTCGGAGTACCACGGGGGCGTGACCCTCGACGGCATCGACGAGGCCCTCATCGAACACCTGCAATCCGACGGGCGGATGAGCTTCCGTGCCCTCGGCGAGCAGGTGCGGCTCTCCCCCAGCGCGGTCGCCACCCGGGTGCAGCGGCTCATCGACGCCGGTGTCATCAAGATCAGCGCCGTGGAGGCTCGAGGGCTCGCGCACCGGCAGCTCTCCATGGGCGTGGGCATGACGCTCGGAGACGACGACGAGGCCGTGATCGACGAGTTGCGGCGCGGGCGCGGAGTCGACTTCGCGGCGCGGACCCTCGGGCGGTTCGACGCCGTCGCGACCCTCGTGGAGCCCTCCGCCGGAGCCCTGTACGCGAGTCTCGAGCGGCTGCGCGCGCTCCCCGGAGTGACCCGGATCGAGGCGTGGCTGCATCTCGCGGTGCTCAAGGAGGACTACGCCCGCACCCTCCGCCCCCTCCGCACCGACTGACCCCCCTCCCGTCCGGCCCGTCCCGGGATCAAAACTGCACCTCTTTCACCCATCCCCGGCACGTTTCTGCACACTCACCGCGAGGGGTTCCCCACGCGCGATGCAAACGGGGCTTCGGCAGCCGCGTGGAGGAGCGTTTTCGATCCCGCGCCCGGCCGCGGCCGTCGGATCACGGCGGGCGAGTGGGACGAGCCGGAGTCGCTCGCGGTGCCGGACTGGACGGGGCTCGTCGACGCCGACCTCCTCTACCGCTGACCGGCAGCCGCGCGGACGTCAAGGGGATGGCGGCACGCGCGGCCGGCGCGCAGGATGGCCGGTATGACGGACGACGGCCCCGCGCCCACCGCGGACGGACACCACATCGTCGTGAACGGCCGGCGGTGGCGCGCCACCGATCCGTCGATCCCCGAGAACCTGCGGCAGGAGCTCGTCGACGAGCTCATGGCCGCACGGCGCGCGGTCAAGGCGGCCGAGCCCGACGCCCGCCGTCGCGTGCAGGATGCGAAGACCGCCCTCGGCGAGCGGGGTGCCCCATGGTGGGAGGAGCCCTCCGCGGCGCAGGCCGAGGAGCGGATCGCCGCGACGATGCGTGCCCTCACCCGGAAACGCGCGGACTCGTCGATCTGCCCGAGCGATGTCGCCCGCGCTATCGGCGGCGAGGAGTGGCGCGACCGGATGCCCGACGTGCGCCGTGTCGCGGCCGACCTGGCCTCCCGCGAGGTGGTCGTGGTCACACAGAAGGGCGAGCGGGTGAGCATCGCCGACGCCCGGGGCCCCGTCCGGATCCGCCGCGGCCCCGCCCTCTGAACGCCCCGGTCGCCCGACGCCGACGGCGCGCCGTCACCGGGCGTTCACCGTCCGCGGCCAGACTTCGACCATGACCTCACCCGATCCCGCGGCGGGCGCCCCCGAGCCCGTGGCGACAGCGAACAGCGGCGCCGTGGCCGTCGTCGGCCTCGATCTGCGCGGAGACACCCCCGCGCCTCGGAAGCAGGTGTACTCCTGGGCGCTGTGGGATTGGGCGACGCAGCCGTTCAACACCGTCATCCTCACGTTCGTCTTCACCGCGCTGTACCTCGTCAGCGCCTCGTTCCTGCCGCCGGAGATCGTCGCCCTCGACCCGAGCGACCCGGTCCGCGTCGCCGCGGAGGCCGACCTCGCCTCCGGTCTCGGACTGGGTTCGACGATCGCCGCCCTCGGCATCCTCCTGCTCGCCCCCGTCCTCGGACAGCGCGCCGACGCCGCCGGACGACAGAAGCTCTGGTTGGGCATCGGCACCGGCGCTCTCATCCTCTGCATGCTGGGACTGTGGTTCGTCGAGCCGCAGCCGGCCCTCTTCTGGCTCGGCGTCGCGCTGATCTCCGCGGGTTCCGTGTTCGGCGAGATCGCCGCGGTGAACTCCAACGCCATGCTCATCGGCATCGCGAACCCGAAGAACGTCGGCCGCATCTCCGGACTCGGCTGGGGCTTCGGCTACCTCGGCGGCATCATCGCCCTCGTCATCGTCGTCCTGCTCGACACCTTCGACTGGTTCGGCATGTCCACCGACAACGGCCTCGCGTACCGGCTCATCGCCGTGGGGTGCGCGGTCTGGGCGATCGTCTTCAGCATCCCGATCTTCCTCAACGTGCCGGAGCCGTCGCTCGGTCGGCCGGAGCGCAAGGTGGGGTTCTTCCGCTCCTACGTCCTCCTCGTGCAGGACGTGATCGGTCTCTACCGCGACCCGCAGACCCGGTCGACGTTCTGGTACCTGCTCGCCAGCGCCGTGTTCCGCGACGGCCTCGGCGGGGTCTTCGCGTTCGGCGCCATCATCGGCACCGCCGTGTTCCGGTTCGGCACCCAGGACATCATCGTCTTCGGCATCGCCGCGAACCTCGTCGCCGGCGTCTCGACCATCATCGCGGGACGCCTCGACGACCGCCTCGGCCCCAAGCGGATCATCCTCGGGTCGATCGGATCGATGATCGTCGCAGGCCTCGCCGTGTTCCTGCTCCGCGACGCCGGGTCCCTCGTGTTCTGGATCGGCGGCCTCGTGCTCTGCGCCTTCGTCGGCCCGGCGCAGGCGGCGGCGCGCTCCTTCCTCGCCCGCGTCACCCCGGCCGGCCGGGAAGGCGAGATCTTCGGTCTCTACGCCACGACGGGAAGGGCCGCGAGCTGGATGGCCTCGGCCGCCTGGACCGTGCTCATCGTCGCGACGAGCCAGACCGCATACGGGATCCTCGGCATCGTCATCGTGCTCATCCTCGGGTTCCTCCTCCTGCTCCCGGTGAAGGCACCGCGCTGAGCCCGCTCCGGGCGTCGGACGGGTCGGGCGGGAGTAGCCTGACCCGGTGACCGTCGTCCTCGCCTTCCTCGCCAACATCCTCGTCGCGATCGCGAAGACGGTCGCCGCCGTCATCACCTCGTCCGCGTCGATGGTGGCCGAGGCCGCGCACTCCTGGGCGGACGCGGGGAACGAGATCTTCCTGCTCATCGCCGACCGGCGCGGCGCGAAGACCAAGGACGCCCGGCATCCGCTCGGCTACGGCCGCAACGCGTTCGTCTGGTCCCTCATCGCGGCGTTCGGCATCTTCACCGCCGGCTCGATCGTGTCGATCATGCATGGCATCCAGGAGCTGTCCGACACCGGGCCCGTGGAGAGCCCGGTCGTGGCGTACATCGTGCTCGGGATCGCCTTCGTGCTGGAGGGCGCGTCGTTCACGCAGGCGATGGTCCGCTCCCGTCGGCTGGCCTGGGAGCGCGGATCCTCCACGTGGGACTTCGTTCTCGAGACGAGCGACACCACGCTCCGGGCGGTGTTCTTCGAGGACTCCGCCGCCCTCATCGGCCTCGTGCTGGCGGGCGGATCGATCCTCCTGCATCAGCTCACCGGTGTCGCCGCGTGGGATGCGATCGGGTCGATCCTCGTCGGGATCCTGCTGGGAGTCGTCGCCGTGATCCTGATCGGACGGAACATCGCGTTCCTCGTCGGCACGTCGGTGTCGCCCGCACTGCGCTCGCGGGTGGGCACGGCCCTCCTCGGCATGGACGACATCGAGCGGGTCACCTACCTGCACATCGAGTACGTGGGGCCGAACCGGCTATTCCTCGTCGCCGAGATCGACCTCGCGGGCGATGCGCGCGAGCACGACGTGGCCCGGCGACTGCGGGAGGTGGAGCGGCGGATCGAGGCGCACGACGCGGTGGAGACCGTCGTGCTGTCCCTCTCGGTGGACGACGAGCCCTCGCTGGACTTCGCCCGCGCGTGAGGCCGGTCAGGCGCGCCAGTTGTCGGCGAGCTTGGTGAGCAGCCGCGCGAGCTCCGTGCGCTCCTCCGGCGTGAAGGACTCGAGCGCGCGGCCGAGCAGCTCGCGGCGTTCGCCCCGCATCCCGCGGGCCAGTCGCCGACCCTCGTCGGTCAGCGCGATGCGGGTGCGGCGGGCGTCGTCCGGGTCGGCCTCGCGGCGCACGAAACCGGCCTGCACTCCCTGCTGCACGAGCCGGGACGCCCGCGGCTGATCCACGCCGATCGCCTGCCCGAGCGCACTCACGCTGAGGGGCTCCGGCGCGGCGGCGAGGGCTTCGAGCATGCGGAGACGGGCCGGTCCGCCGAGGCGGCCGCCGTCGGCCATCCACGGCGGCATCCCCGGGTGGCCGCGGTGATGGGCGAAGTGCTCGCGCGGGTCGCCGTGGGGCCCGTGCCCGTGCGCACCGCGTGGCCCGCCGTGCTCGCGACCCCCGGGCCCGGGTCGGCGTCCGCGCAGTCGGGAGAGCGCCTGCGCGATCGCTTCGGCGGCGTCGGGGGACGCGGGGTCGATCGGATCGGTGGCCATGCCCCGATTTTACATGCAGCTTGACATGCGTTCAGTTTTCATGTCACACTGCATGTACATGCACAGTGACATTAATATGTCGGATGACATCCGTCGTCGGTGCACCACAGACACGAAGGATCACCATGAACACCACTGCAGACAGCACTTCTGACAACACCTCCCGCCCGTTCGGTTTCTGGCTCAAGGCCGTCGACCGCCTGATGGCACAGGACTTCGCCACCGCTTTCGCCGCGGAGGGCGCGACCCGCCGCGACTGGCGGCTGCTGAACGTCGTCGACGGCTCGGTACCCGCGCGCCGCCCGTTGACCCCGCACAAGCTGCACGATCTCATCGACCGCGGCTGGGTCGAGGCGGACGGCGACGGATGGGCGCTGACCGACGAGGGCCGCGCGGCGAAGGAGCGTCTCGGCGCCGCCGTCGACGGCCTCCGCGCGAAGGTCGCCGGCGCGGTCTCCGACGAGGAGATGGCGACGACCCTCGCGGCGCTCGAGAAGATCGCCCGCGCCTTCGGCTGGGACGAGGAGACGCCTCTCCCTCGGAAGCAGCGCCCCGGGTTCGGCTTCGGTCCGCGGCGTGGCTTCGGCCCCCGGCGCGGGTTCGACCGCGGGGACTTCGAGCCCCGGCACGGCTTCGG
>NZ_DLNJ01000005.1:0-26005 GCF_002478345.1 Microbacterium sp. UBA7513 | reverse complement strand
GACGGGGCTATAGCTCAGGCGGTTAGAGCGCTTCACTGATAATGAAGAGGTCCCAGGTTCAAGTCCTGGTAGCCCCACCCTTTCAATTCAAGAATTCCCTCACGGGGCCTTAGCTCAGTTGGTAGAGCGCCTGCTTTGCAAGCAGGATGTCAGGAGTTCGAATCTCCTAGGCTCCACCATCCTCTCCCTCACCGGTCGGTCGCCGTGAGTTCATGCGGTGCCGTGTTCAGGCGCTCGGCGCCGTCCGCCGTCACGACCACGATGTCCTCGATGCGGGCGCCCCATTCGCCGGCGAAGTAGATGCCGGGCTCGATGCTGAAGGCCATGCCCTCGCGGAGCACGAGGTCGTTGCCGGGGGCGATGTACGGCTCCTCGTGCACCGAGACGCCGATCCCGTGACCCGTGCGATGCAGGAACGCCTCGCCGAGCCCCGCCTCCGCGAGAACCGACCGGGCGGCCGCGTCGACCTCCGCCGCCGTGACCCCGGGGCGCACCGCATCCACGGCGGCCTGCTGCGCCCGGACAAGGGTGGCGATCCGATCTGCGGCTGCCGGATCGGGCGTTCCGACGACATAGGTCCTCGTGCTGTCCGAGTTGTAGCCGCTCGGAACGGCTCCCCCGATGTCGACCACGACGATGTCGCCGTCCTCGATCACCCGGTCAGAGACCTCGTGATGGGGGTCGGCGCCGTTGGGCCCCGACCCGACGATGACGAACTCGACCGTCCGATGCCCCTCCTCCACGATCGCCGCGGCGATGTCGGCGGCGACCTCGCGCTCGGTGCGGCCGGCGCGCAGCCAGCCGGGCACGCGGCGGTGCACGGCATCGATGGCCGCGCCGGCGCGACGCAGTTCGGCGATCTCCTCCTCGTCCTTGACCATCCGGCCTTCCCGGAGCACCGGAGTGGCGAGTTCGAGCCGGGCTTGCAGGCGATCGCCGATCGGCACGACGTGCAGCGCGGGAAGCGAATCTGACACCCCGACGCGCGAGACGGGACTGGTGGCCGCGGCGACGAGGGCGTACGGATCGTCGCCGTCGACCCAATCGGCGACGGTCAGTCCGAGCTCTCCGACGGCCGTGCTGCGCACCTTGGCGAGCTCCATCCGGGGGACGATGAGCGTCGCCGTGCCCTGCGGCGGCAGGACGAGGGCGGTCAGCCGCTCGATGGTGTCACCCTCGACACCGAGGAGGTACTGCAGGTCGGGGCCGGGGCCGACGATGATCGCGTCGAGGCCGGCCTTCCGGGCGCGCTCCTGCGCGCGTGCGAGACGGCGGGCGTAGACGGCGGCGGAGAAGGGAAGGGTACTCACAGGCACCACGCTAATGCGCGCGACCCCGCTGCGTCAGACCCTCTTCGAGCTCAACTGATCGCCTGGCGGATGCGCCCGGCGAGGAACTCGAGATCCTGCTCCGTGAGCGCGGTCACCGCGTACGCGGTCGGCCAGACGGTGCCGTCGTCGAGGTTCGAGATCGGCTCGAATCCAAAGGTGCCGTAGCGGACCTTGAACTTGCTCGCGGGCTGGAAGAAGCACAGCACCTTGCCGTCCCGGCCCCACGCCGGCATGCCGTAGTACGTGCGGGGCACGAGCTCCGGCGCCACCTCGGAGACCAGCGCGTGCAGCTTCTCGGCGAGCAGCCTGTCCTCGTCGGTGAGCTTCGCGACCGCCTCTTTGAGGTCGGCCTCCCCGGCGGCACGGAGTTCCTCGGGCGACTTCTTGGCCCGGGAGCGTCGGGTGCGCGCCTCCTTCGCGGCGGCCTGCATGGCCTCGCGCTCCTCGGCGGTGAAGTTCTTCTCGGTGTCGGCCATGATGTTCCTCTCGTGCGGCCTGGATGATGCTCCCAGCGTAAGGACGACGCGCGGTGCCGTGCTTCTCGATTCGTGATCGATCGCGTCCGCCGTCACGCGACGGAACGCAGCTCGATACCCGGATAGTGTGTGACGCATGGACCTGCGCGTCGCCGCATACGGGGTCGTCACCGACGAGGGTGGACGCCTGCTGCTGGCGCGATGGACGGAGGGTCGGCGCATCGCGTGGACGCTTCCCGGCGGGGGACTGGAACCGGGTGAGCCACCGGAGGATGCCGTGCGCCGGGAGCTCCGAGAGGAGACCGGCTACACCGTCCGCGTCGGCTCACTCCTCGGCATCCACTCCCGTGTCATCCCCGCAGGGCGGCGCGTGCAGAAGTCGCCTGATCCCCTGCATACCCTCCGGATCGTCTATCGCGCGGAGGTCACGGGCGGGAAGCTGCGCTGGGAGACGGACGGCTCCACCGACCGGGCGGAGTGGTTCGCTCTCTCCGCCGTCGCCGGGCTGCAGCGCGTTCGGCTGGTCGACATCGCACTGCGGATGGCCGGCCTGCTCTGAGGTCCCGGCGGTCGTCAGCGCTCGTCGGGCACCGAGATGTCGGCGACGGTCGCGCCGTACGCCGCGATGAGGTCGTCGGCGTCGACGAAGAGGCTGTAGCCGTGCGCGCCCGCTCCCATCGCGACCCGCTCGCCGACGATGGACGCGTCGGCGTAGACCGGCCAGTCGGTGGTGCTGCCGATCGGGACGATGGTTCCGCGCTCGTAGCCGGTTGCCGCGAGAGCGAGCTCGGGTTCGGGCAGGCGGAGCTTGTTCACTCCCACGACGGCCCGCAGCTTCGTCCACGAGATGGACCGCCCACCGGGGATGAGCGCGAACAGATAGGTGTCGTCAGAGCGCTTGACCACGAGGGTCTTCACGATGCCGGACGGCGGGATGCCGAGGATCTCGGCGGCTTCGACGAGGCTACGCGCCTGCGGCCGCTCGCGGATCTCGATGTCGAGTCCGCGGGCGGCCGCAGCATCCCTCACCCGCGCGTGCGGGTCGGGAGTGGTCACGCGTCGGGAGCCGACAGCGGGTCGTCGGCGACCCAGAGTTCGTCGTCGGCCCGCAGCGCCTGCCAAGCGGCGTACAGAACGCCGACGGCGGCCGCAGCACCCAGGACGATGGCGATGACGGATCCGAGACCGGGACCCTTCTTCTGCGAGACGGCCTTGCGGGCCTTGTACTCGACGCCGTGGCGCTTCGCGTTGGCGACGTCCCACGCGGTCAGCGCGGTGCCGACGACGCCGCCCACGATCGGGACGACCTTGTCGTCCACGACGTGCTTTCCGGCCTTGACCGAGCGGTCCACGACCGGGGCCACGCGGCGGTTGTACGTGTCCTGGACCACCGGGACGATCTGCTCGCGACTGAAGTTGCCGAGCTGGCGACCCGCCTCACGAGCGACGTCGGCAGCGTGGCCGACGAGCACCTGCTGGTCTTCCCACAGCTGGTTCGCGTCCTTCTGAAGACGACGAAGCTGCTTCTTCCGCTTGCGGCTGAGGCTCACGATGCTCTCCTGTCCATTGGAGTACGGGTTCCCCATCTTGCCACGAGAGGCTGGATGCGGCGAGGGAATCGCCCGCCCCTTGCATCATCGGCTCCTGCGTTGTACACGCCCGGCCCGCTCACCGGAAGCTCTGCGAGAATGAACGCATGGTTCACGCTTCCCACGTCGCAACTCTGCACACCAACCACGGTGACATCGTCATCAACCTCTTCGGCGACCACGCCCCGAAGACGGTCAAGAACTTCGTCGGCCTCGCCGACGGTTCCCAGGAGTGGACGCACCCCGCCACCGGCAAGCCGGGCGAGGGTCCCCTCTACAAGGACGTCATCTTCCACCGCATCATCCCGAACTTCATGATCCAGGGCGGCGACCCGCTCGGCCAGGGCGTGGGCGGTCCGGGGTACAACTTCGACGACGAGATCAACAACGAGCTCAACTTCAACGAGCCCTACATCCTCGCGATGGCCAACGCGGGCCTCCGCCGCAACGCCATCACCGGCAAGGTCGAGGGCACCAACGGCTCGCAGTTCTTCATCACCACGGACCCGACCCCGTGGCTGCAGGGCAAGCACACGATCTTCGGCGAGGTCGCCGACGACGCATCGCGCAAGGTCGTCGACGCGATCTCCGCGGTCCCGACGGCTGCGGGTGACCGCCCGATCGAGCCCGTCGTGCTGCAGTCGATCGACATCGTCGCCGCCTGACGACAGCGACGGCCGATCCGGATGACGACGCCCGAGTTCACGAACAACCGTGAGAACTTCTGCTACCGGCATCCGGATCGGCAGTCCTTCGTGCTCTGCCAGCGGTGCCTGCGCACCATCTGCCCCGAGTGTCAGACGCCCGCCCCGGTCGGCGTCATCTGCCCGGAGTGCATGAACGCGGAGCGCAAGAACCGCACCCCCGCCCAGAAGAAGGCCGCGCGTCGGTGGCGCGGTGGTGGGGCCACGACCATGGGTGCCGTGCGCAGCGGCAAGCCCGTCATCACATACGTCCTGCTGGCGGTGACATCGTTCATCGGCCTCGTGCAGCTCATCCCCGGGCTCAACGCCCCGATCATCCAGGCCCTCGGCTTCTACGCGCCGTTCCTCTACCCCAACCTCTCCCTCCTGCCGTTCGAGCCGTGGCGACTGCTGACCGTGCTGTTCGTGCACGGCGGCTTCGTGCATCTCGCATTGAACATGCTCGCCCTGTGGATGCTCGGACAGAATCTCGAACCGATGCTGGGGCGCGCGCGTTACCTCGCGCTGTATCTCATCAGCGGCCTCGGCGGATCCGTCGCGGTGGCCGTCCTGGCACCGGAGACGTGGACGGTCGGCGCATCGGGGGCGATCTTCGGACTCCTGGCTTCGCTCCTGATCATCGGGCGCCACATCGGGGCCAATGTCACGGGGATCCTCGTGATCCTCGGGATCAACTTCGCCTTCGGGTTCTTCGCCGGCGGCATCTCCTGGCAGGCGCACCTCGGCGGGGCGATCACGGGCGCTCTCGTGGCGCTCATCTATGTACGGACGAAGCGCCGCGACCAGCGGACCTGGCAGATCGTCTTCCTCGCTGCGCTGGTGGTGCTGTTGATCATCCTCGTCGCCGTCGTGCCGCCCCTGCTCCTTTTGGCCTGATCCTGAGTTGTTAACAGGGTTGTTAACCCCTGTGAATAACATCGGTGTAATTCTCCCCAGTGTGGGGATAACCTGTGGATAACTCCACGCCTGCCGCACAGACGAAGGAACCCCTCGCGGAAGAGGCGAGGGGTTCCTTCGTTCTGAGCGGTCAGCGCCAGCGTGTGGTCATGAGGAATCCGATGAGGGCGATGCCCAGGCCGATGGCCAGGTTCCAGTTGTCGAGGCCGGGGATCGGGAACTGCATGCCCGAGATGTAGAAGACGAGGATCCACGCGAGGCCGAGCAGCATGAAGCCGATCATCACCGGCTTGAACCAGACGGCGTTGGGAGCGGCGTCGCCTTCGGCGCGCTCGACGGCGGGTTCTTCGGTCTTGCGGTCACGTGCCATGCCGTCATTGTACCCGGGAGACCTCGGCGCCGACGAGACGTGAGGACGCGGATCGGCGGTGTCCCGACTCCTGCTGCACAGGTCGGGCGGATATGATCACGCCCATGACTGCATCTGTCGTGCCTGGGGGGCGGCGCGAACGGCGGCAGCGACGACGGTCGCGCGCCACGTTCGCGAGCGTGCTCGGCGAACTCCTCCTGACCGCGGGCGTCGTCGTCCTCCTCTTCGTCGCGTGGCAGATGTGGATCGGCGACATCATCATCGCGGCCCAGAAGAACGAGGAGGGCGCCGCGATCTCACAGCAGCTCGCCGCGGGCGAGGCGCCCGAACTGCCGCCACTGGTCGAGACGGACGACGGAGAGACCGTCTACGAGGCGCCCGTCCCTGCGGCCCCGGCCGACGGGGAGTGGTTCGGACAGATGCACATCCCCCGGTTCGGCGCCGACTACAACTTCGGCATCTACGGTGGCACGAGTCGCGCGCGCACTCTCGACCAGAAGGGCATCGGCGTCTACACGCAGTCGAAGATGCCGGGAGAGGTCGGGAACTTCTCCCTCGCCGGCCATCGGACCACCTGGGGGAAGCCGTTCAACCAGCTCGACAAGCTGCACGTGGGTGACGCGATCGTCGTGGAGACCCGTGACGGCTGGTACACCTACCGGTTCCGCACCCTGGAGTACGTGAAGCCGACGCAGACCGACGTGCTCGCCGACGTGCCGCAGATGCCGGAGCAGCAGACGGGGGAGCAGTACATCACCCTGACGGCGTGTTCACCGCTGTACTCTCTCGCCGAGAGGATCGTCGCCTACGGGGTGTTCGAGAGCTTCCAGCCGCGAGCCGAGGGACCCCCGCCCGCTCTGACCGACCCGCCGCCCCCGCCGGCCGCACCGTCCGTGTGACCCGCCTCCAGGAGAGAGAAGACCCATGTATGCCGCACTCTGGCGCCTGCTGCCCGGCCCGTGGTGGCTGCGCGTCCTCATCCTGCTCGTGGTGATCGCCGCGGTGCTGTACGCGCTGTTCTGGTACGTGTTCCCCTGGGTCAGCCCGCTCATCGCCCCGGGCGAAGTCGACGTCGAATGACGAGGGTGCTCGTGGTCGACAACCACGACAGTTTCGTGCACACTCTCGTGGGTTATCTCCGCGAGCTCGGTGCGGACACCACGCTCGTGGAGTCCGATGCGACCGACGCGGTCGAGATCGAGGAGCTTCTGGGCGCGCATGACGCACTCCTGCTCTCCCCCGGTCCCGGGGCTCCTGCCGATGCAGGCGTCTCGATCGACGCTGCTCGCATCGCGGTGCGGCGGGGGGTCCCCACACTCGGAGTGTGTCTCGGGCATCAGGTCATCGGGGCCGCTTTCGGCACGGCGGTCCGGTCTGCTCCCCAGGTCATGCACGGCATGGTCTCGGCGGTCCGCCACGACGGCTCCGCCCTGTTCGCGGGCATCCCCTCACCTTTCGACGTGGGGCGGTATCACTCGCTCGCGCTGTCCGCGGCAGACCTGCCCGACGATCTCGCGGTCATCGCCACCGCCCCGGACGGCACCGTGATGGCGGTGGCGCACCGGACGCTGCCGCTGCACGGGGTGCAGTTCCATCCGGAGAGCGTTCTCACCCGAGGGGGCTACCGGCTCCTCGCCAACTGGCTGCGCCTCTGCGGTGACGAGGGGGCCGTCGCCCGCTCCGGCCTTCTCGATCCGCTGATGCGCTGAGCCGCGGCGCGTACCGCGTCAGGACCCGGTGCAGTAGCGGAGTTCGACCGACGACCCGACGGGGACATCGCCCGGAGCGATGGACATCGAGTGCACCGTCGCCGGATCCGTCGCCGGGCACTCCGGCGCCTCGGTCGGCACCGGAGTGAGTCCCAGGTCGTCGAGCGCCTGCGTCGCCGAGTCCATGGACCAGCCGACGACGTTGTTCAGCGTGACCTTCCCGCTGGCGACCTCGAGGTTCACGACGGTGCCCGGAGCCACCTCGGCCTCCGCCTGCTCGCTCGCCGTCATCACCGTGTTGGCGGCGAGACCCTTGTCATTGCGTTGAGTCACCGTGCCGAGTTCGAGGCCGGCGGCCTTCAGCGCCTTCGTCGCGGCATCGAGGGACATCCCCTCGAGCTTCGGCACGACCACCGTCTCCTCGCCGGAGGACACGTAGAGGGTGACCGTCGAGCCCTTCTCCACGGACACGCCGCCCTCGGGATCCGTGCGGATGACGTTGCCCTCGGCGATCGACGGGCTCGATTCGATGACGATCTTCGAGGAGAGGTCCAGTTCGGCGAGGTCGTCCTGCGCGCGCTCCGAGGCGACGTTCGTCAGATCAGGCACGAGCCTCGAGGTGCTCGGCACGTCGGCGGGGCGCATGCTGATGGTCCAGACCCAGAACAGCACGGATGCCAGGAGCACCGCCAGCAGCGCGACTCCCGCCCAGATCCACGCGACGGGCGGTCCCGACTGTGTGCGGGCCATCGTGGTGTCGGTGCTGAGCTGTCGCAGGGACCGCGCCGTCTCCTGCGCCTGGCGCGGACTCGGTCCATAGAGCTCGCTCGTCAGGGCGCCGATCTGCTTGCGCGTGGGGGCGGCGCCGGTCACCGCGGCGTCCAGAGCGGCGCGGAAGTGGGCGGCGTCCGGATACCGCTGATACGGGTCCTTCGCGAGGGCGCGCAACACGATCGGGTCGAGGGCTGCGGGCGACTCCTCGTTGACCTCGGAGGGCGGGACGGGTGTCTCGCTGACGTGCTGGTAGGCGACGGCGACCGGCGACTCGCCGCGGAACGGCTGCCGTCCGGTCAGCAGCTCGTAGAGCACGACGCCTGTGGAGTAGAGGTCGGCACGAGCATCGACCGGCTCGCCCTTGGCCTGCTCGGGCGAGAAGTAGGCGGCAGTGCCGATGATCTGAGTGGTCTCGGCCACGGTCGAGGAGGAGTCGGACACCGCGCGGGCGATGCCGAAGTCCATCACCTTCACCTGGCCCTTGTCGGTGACCATGACGTTGCCCGGTTTGATGTCGCGGTGAACGACTCCGGCGCGGTGGGAGTAGTCCAGCGCTTCGAGAATCCCGTCGACGTAGCGCACCGCATCTTCGACGGGCACGGGGCCGTCGGCGATGATCTTCTTGAGCAGGGTGCCCTTGACCAGCTCCATCACGATGTACGGCGGCTCGTCCGAGGAGCTATCGACCGTGGAGGGGTCGCCGGCGTCGTACACCCGCACGATCGACGGGTGCGACATGCGCGACGCCGACTGTGCCTCCAGCCGGAACCGGGTACGGAAACTGGTGTCGCGGGCGAGATCAGGATCGAGGATCTTGATCGCGATCTCGCGGCCGAGGGTCAAATCGTACCCGCGGTACACCTTCGCCATCCCGCCGTGCCCGATGAGCTCGTCGACGCGGTACCGGCCCGCGATGACTCGTGGCTCTGTGGACACGGATGACCCCCTGGAAACGACTATGGCTGGACTGGATACTCAGGCTACCCTTGGGCGCCGTCCTCGCCGTCACCCGCGCCGTCCTCCGGGGCCACGATCGTGACGGACAGCGGCGGGGAGGCGTTCGACGTGCGCTGGTCGCCACCGGAGCAGAGTCCCTGATACGTCGCGATGAGCTGCTTCCCCACGGCGTCGCCGACCGTCACCTGCGCGTTGCGCTCCGTCGGCTGGAAGTTCGGCCCACCCGAAGCGAAGGTGCCGTTCTGCAGCGAGACGACGTAGCCGGACAGCGTCGTGCCACTGGGGCAGGTGAAACCCGTGCCCCAGGAGATCGTCACGGTGCTGCCGGCGATCGGGTCGCCGGTGATCGTGGGAACGTCCGTCGGCGTCGGCAACGGCGTGCGGCCCGCGTAGACCGTGAGGGCGATGGGGGTCGTGGTCGCGACATTCCCCTCCGGCTGCACCCGGTAGACCTTGCCGACATCGCCGTCGGTGGGGGCGGGGTCGCCCTCACCGCAGGCGATGTCGGAGAACCCGGCTTCCTTGAGCGTCGCGGTGGCGGTGCCGCAGTCCATGCCGTTGAGCCCGAGAGCGGTCACGTCGACGCGTGTCTCTTCAGGAGTCGGCG
Source organism: Microbacterium sp. UBA7513 (assembly GCF_002478345.1). Classification (NCBI taxonomy): domain Bacteria; kingdom Bacillati; phylum Actinomycetota; class Actinomycetes; order Micrococcales; family Microbacteriaceae; genus Microbacterium; species Microbacterium sp. UBA7513. Next base: position 16,591 of record NZ_DLNJ01000005.1, on the reverse strand, counting down.
GCGGGGTCGGCGTCTCGGACTCGACCCGCGTGGGTGTGCGGCTCACGGACCCGGTGGGGTCGGGGTCGGCGTCCTTGCCCTGGTTGCCGAACAGTGCCCACAGCGTGCCGGCGACGACGATGAGCAGCAGGACGAGCAACGCGATCAGCGGCCACGTCCAGGCGCTCTTCTTCTTCTTTTTCTTTTCCTGCTCTTCCGCGACGGCCTCGTCGGTGGGCAGCTGCGCGGTGGTGGGCAGGATTCGCGTCGTGCCGTCGTCGCCGGTCGCGGTCAGCATCCGCGTGGCGTCGTCGTCCCCGGCGATGCCGCCCGTCGCGATGGCGGGCACGGCGATGGCGGCGGAGTTCAGGTCTCCGCGGCGGAGGGCCTGGGCTGCCCGGGCGACCGTGGCCGAGGAGGACGGGCGGTCCGCCGGCTTCTTCGCGATCATCGCCATGACGAGGTTCTGCACCGGGATCGGCACCGTCGGCGGCAGCGGTGGCGGCTGCTCGTTGATCTGCGCCATGGCGATCGCCACCTGCGATTCGCCGGTGAAGGGGCGCTTGCCGGCGAGGCACTCGTACGCGACGATGCCCAGCGAGTACGTGTCGGTCGCAGGGGAGGCGGGGTGGCCAGATGCCTGCTCCGGCGACAGGTACTGCACTGTGCCCATCACCTGCCCGGTCGCCGTGAGCGGGACCTGATCGGCGATGCGGGCGATACCGAAGTCGGTGATCTTCACGCGACCGTCCGGCGTGATGAGGAGGTTTCCCGGCTTGATGTCGCGGTGCACGAGACCCGCCGCGTGTGCGGCCTGGAGGGCCGAAGCGGTCTGCGCGACGATGTCGAGCGTCTTGTCGGCACTCAGCGCGCCGTCCCGCTCGAGGATCGTCGAGAGGGCTTCACCCGGAACGAGCTCCATGACGAGGTAGGCGCTGCCGTTCTCCTCGCCGTAGTCGAACACGCTGGCGATGCCCTCGTGGTTGACGAGCGCGGCGTGACGCGCCTCCGCGCGGAATCGCTCGAGGAACCCGGGGTCCCCCATGTACTCGTCCTTGAGGATCTTGATGGCGACGGTGCGCCCGATGACGTGATCCGTCGCCTCCCACACCTCGCCCATGCCGCCGATCGCAATCCGCGACTGCAGCTCGTAGCGACCACCGAACGACACACCCTGCGTCGGCCTCATCTGCCCAGCACCGCCTCTATGACCTTCTTCGCAATCGGAGCGGCGATGGTGTCCCCGCTTCCTGATTGACCCTGTCCGCCGCCGTTCTCGACGACGACCGCTACCGCGACCGCGGGGTCGTCCGCGGGGGCGAACCCCGTGAACCACAGCGTGTGCGGCCTGTTTCCGTTCTCCGCCGTTCCGGTCTTACCGGCCACGTCGACCCCGTCTATTCTTGCACCCTGCGCCGCGCCGTTTGAGACGCTGGCCACCATGGCGGAGGTCACCTCGTCCGCCACGTCCGGCTCCATCGCGCGGCCGAACTCGGTGCTGTCGAACGACCGGATCACCGAGAGGTCGTTGCCGATCACGGCGTCGACCATCTGCGGGTTCATCACGACGCCGTCGTTGGCGATGCCGGCGGAGACCATGGCGATCTGCAGGGGCGTCGCGGTCACCTGTCCCTGCCCGAATCCGGTGAGGGCGGTCTGCGCGTCGTCGAGTCCCTGGGGGTAGCTCGAGGGCGTCGAGGTGAGCGGGATGTCGAAGCTACGGTTGAACCCGAACTTCTCCGCCATCTCCCGGATCGTGTCATCGCCGAGCTCGACCGCGAGCTCGGCCATGGGGATGTTGCAGCTGAGACGGATCGCTTCGGCGATCGTGACCGTCGCGCCGGAGCCGCAGGTGCCGCCCCACGCGTTGGAGACGCGACTGTTCGAGCCCGGCAGCGTGTACGAGGCGGGGTTGGGGAGGGTCGACTCCGGCGTCCACTCGCCACTGGCGTAGGCGGCCGCCGCCACGACGATCTTGAAGGTCGACCCCGGGGGATTGAGATCACCGGCGATCGCGCGGTTCGACAGCGGCTTGCCGGGGTCGGCCACGAGCTGGTCGTAGGTCGCGTTGGCGGCGTTCGCGTCGTGGGTCGCCATGCTGTTGGTGTCGAAGCCCGGAGTGGACGCCAGCGCGAGGATGCGCCCGGTCTTCGGGTCCATCGCGACGACGGCGCCCTGCAGGCCGTCCAGGGCCTCGGTGGCGGCGCGCTGCGCTGCCGTGTTCAACGACAGCTCGACGCTGAATCCGCGCTGTGGTTGACCGGAGAGGATCCGCTCGATCTCTGCGAAGAACGCGTTGGAGCCGGTTCCGGAGAGGTCGGCGTTCATCGCCTCCTCGATCCCGGTGCTGGAGCCGAGCGCGGGGTTGAAGTAGCCGGTGACGGGCTCCCACATCTCGGCGTCGGTGTACACGCGCTGGAATCGGTACTGGTCGTCGCTGGGGACCGAGTTGGCGATCGCCGTGCCGTCGACGATGATCGCGCCGCGCTGGATCTCGTAGCTGTCCAGCCGGGTGCGCTTGTTGTGCGGGTTCTGCGACAGGTCGTCCGTCTCGACGACCTGGATCCAGCTCGTCGCGGCGAACAGCGCGATGAACATGAACAGCATGACGATGCTGAGTCTGCGGAGTTCTCGTGTCATGTCAGCCGATCACCACCCGGGGCTGACGGCGGACGCCGTCGGAGATGCGGAGGAGGAGTGCCACGATGAGCCAGTTCGCGACGAGCGACGAGCCACCGGCGGCCAGGAACGGGGTGGTCAGACCGGTCAGCGGGATGACCCGCGTGACACCGCCGACCATGATGAACACCTGCAGCGCGATGGTGAACGACAGGCCCGTGGCGAGCAGCTTGCCGAAGTCGTCCTGACCGGCGAGACCGATGCGGACGCCGCGGCTGACGAAAACCATGTAGAGGCAGAGGATCGCGAAGAGGCCGATGAGACCGAGCTCCTCGCCCAGGCTCGTGATGATGTAGTCGCTGTGCGCGAGCGGCGTGATCTCCGGGCGACCCTGCCCCCAGCCGGTGCCGATGAGCCCGCCGCGGGCGAGCCCGAAGAGCCCCTGCATGGGCTGATAGCCGGCGCCGTCCGGGTCGACCTTCGAGGAGTCGAAGAGGAACAGCCAGTTGACGAAGCGCCCCTGCACGTAGCTGAGGATCTGGGACGCGGCGGCGACGCCCGCGACCACGAGGCCGAGCCCGATGAGCACCCAGCTCGTCTTGCCGGTGGCGACGTAGAGCATGGCCACGAACATGCCGAAGATGAGCGTTCCGGTGCCGAGGTCGCGCTGGACGACGATGATGCCGAGAGAGACGAGCCAGACGACGAGCACGGGTCCGAGCTCGCGCATGCGCGGCCAGGTGATCCCGAGCACTCGCTTTCCCACCGACGTCAGGCTCTCCCGCGTCCGCACGAGGTAGCCGGCGAAGAAGATCGCGAGGCAGATCTTGGCGAGCTCTCCGGGCTGGAAGGCGAACATGCCGCCGAGCGAGACCCACACCTGCGCGTTCGCATCGGGGATCCGCAGCCCGGGAACGAACGGCAGGAGCAGCAGGAGGATTCCGGCGAGGCCGAAGATGTAGGTATACCGGAACAGGATCCGGTAGTTGCGCAGCAGGATGACCACCGTGATCGCTCCGGCGAGGGAGATGGCGGTCCAAGCGAGCTGTTTGGTGGAGTAGGCGTTCCACCCGGTGTTCGCGAAGGCGATGTCGATCCGGTAGATCATCGCGACGCCGAGTCCGGTGAGCAGCGTCGCAATCGGGACGACGAAGGGATCGGCATCGGCTGCCACGAAGCGCAGCACGATGTGGAGGGCGAAGGCCAGAGCCGCCAGCCCGCCGCCGATCGCCAGGATCATCGGGTCGATGGTGCCGAGAGCGCCGAGCTGGACGAGGGTGAGGGCGGCGCCGCTGATCGCGCAGGCGAAGAGGAGCAGCCAGAACTCGCGGTTGCGCTGCGTCTGCGGCATGCGGAGGCGGCGCAGAGCCTTGATGACCGTGGTGTCGGCCTGGACGTCGGTGCTCACCCCGCACCTCCCGAGGGCGTCGCGCTCGGGGAGGGGAGCGGCGTGGGCAGCGGGGTCTGCTCGATGATGTTCGCCTCGGCGCCCGTGCGGAGACGGTCCACGATGGCCATGGCGTCCGAGAGCGAGCGCGCGCTGATGGTGCGCTCGACCGATGCCCGCTGATACGGGGGCAGGTCGGCGAGGAGGATCTCGGTGTCCTCGACCGGTGTCGACAGCGTGATCGGACCGATGTTCTGCTGCACACCCTGGAAGATCACGACGCTGTCCTCATCGGCGCCGATGAAGTAGCGCGTCTGCGTCCAGCTGTAGGCGGCGAATGCGGCGAAGCCCAGCATGGCCAGCGCCACGAGCGTTCCGGCGATCCAGCCCAGCCGGCGGCGCTTGGCGCGACGGCGGTCCTCCTCGATCAGCTCCTCGAGGTACTCGGGTGCCGGCTCGAAGTGGCTCGGCTCGTTCGCGGCCTGGCGGACCGGGTGGAGCCAGTTGCTCCGCGGGGCCCGCACCGGCGGCACGTAGACACCCGACGGGTTCGACGCCGCGCCGACGATCGTGGCGGTGCCGGAGTGGACGGGGTGCTGTCCGCCCACATCGACGATCACGATCGTGACGTTGTCGGGGGCGCCGCCGTCGAGCGCCTGCTTGAGGAGGTTGTCGGCTGTGCGGCCGGGGGCGAGACCGAGCTGCATGGCCTTGAGGATGCGGGCCTCGTCCACGACGCCCGAGAGGCCGTCGGAGCACAGCAGCCAGCGGTCGCCGGGCTGCGCGTGCATGACGAACATGTCGAGTTCGGGGTCGGCGTCCATGTCGCTGAGCACACGCATGAGCACGGACCGACGCGGGTGGTATCTGGCCTCTTCCGGGGTGATCCGGCCGGAGTCGACCAGCCGCTGCACGAAGGTGTGGTCCGCGGTGATCTGCGTGAGCGCGTCGTCGCGGTAGAGGTAGATGCGCGAGTCGCCGATGTGGCCGATGACGGCGTACTCGTCGACCATGATGATCGCGCTGAGCGTGGTGCCGAGCCCGGCGAGCTCGGGACGATCCTTGGCCGCGCGGATGAGGTCGCCGGCGGCCGTCGTGGCGGCGGCCTGGAGGGCGGCCTGCGCGTCCTCCGTGGAGGAGTACGGCTGGTCCAGCGGCTCCATGCGCTGGATCGCGATGCTGGAGGCGACGTCGCCGCCCGCGTGTCCGCCCATGCCGTCGGCGACGACGAACAGGTTCGCCCCGGAGTACCCGGAGTCCTGGTTGTTGGAGCGGACCTTCCCGGTGTGGGAGATCGCGGCGCTCGAGCCTTCGAAGACCATGCCGGCGTCAGGCCCTCAGCTCGAACGTCGTCGCGCCGACCTTGACCGGGGTGCCGAGGCTGAGGGAGACCGGGCCGCCCGTCACCCGCTGGCCGGCCACGAAGGTGCCGTTCGTCGAGTCGAGGTCCTGGATCGCCCAGGTGTCGCCGCGGAGCAGGAGTCGGGCATGGTGGCTGGAGGTGTAGTCGTCGCGGATCACGAGGGCGGATTCGCTGGAGCGGCCGATCGTCATCGCGTCGGAGCCGAGGGGGAGCTCGAGGCCCGCCTTCGGTCCGGAGGTGATCACGAGGCGCTTCGCCGTCGCCACGGTCGCGGGGCCGGTCGACGGTCGTGCCGACGAGGGACGGGGCGGAGCGGCCGGTGCCGCAGCGGCAGCAGCCGGTGCTCCCGCGGTCGCCTCGGCGGGGAGCTTGCGGGCGCGCACCCCGAACAGATCGGCGCGCAGGGAGTAGACGACCCCGAACACGAAGAACCACATCAGCACGAGGAAGCCGATGCGGAGCAGGAGCAGGACCAGTTCGCTCATCCGAGGGCTCCGAACACGCGGGTCGCGTCGTCGTCGGGGCGAGACGACCGCGACGGGGTGGCGACGGGGACGATGCGGAACACGAGATCGGTGCGACCGATCGTGATCGTGGTGTCGGAGGGGAGGGCGGCTTCGCGGAGCTTCTGCCCGTCGACCTTCGTACCGTTCGTGGACCCCATGTCGCGGAGCATGGCGCGCTCGCCGTCCCAGAGGATCTCGGCATGACGACGGCTCGAGCCCGCGTCGGCGATGGTGATGTCGGCATCGGAGCCGCGGCCGATCACTGTGCGGGCACGCGCGAGGGTGTGCCGGCGTCCATCGACGTCGACCACGGCCTGCCAGCTCACGCGTCCTTCGACGGTGCCCGAGGTGACGCGGACGGTGCCGGTGGCGACCTTGTCGTCCGCTTCGAGCGTGATGGTGAGGGGACCGGCGAAGCTGTAGCCCTGGGACTTCGCATGCTTCGTGAGGAGCGCGTGCAGCTCGTCCGTCAGAGCGCCGCCGAGCCCGCGCATGCGCTCCGCGTCGTCGGGGCTGAGGCGCACGACGTAGTTGTTGGGCGCGATGATGCGGTCACGGCTCACCACGGCCGCAGTGGTATCCGCCTCGCGTCGCAGCGCCGAAGCGATCTCCACGGGCTGGATGCCGCTGCGGAAGGTCTTCGCGAACGCGCTGTTCACTGCGCGCTCGAGACCCTTCTCAAAGCTGTCAAGTAGTCCCACTGGGCTCCTCTGGCATGCCGACCGGTAGGGACATCGTAGCCAGGTGACCTGGGGGAACGCCGCCGACGCCCCTGCCGGGGTGTGCAACGCGGGCGAAAACGCGTGATATCCTCGGAAAGTTGAGTTCTTCGGAACGAGGCGCTCGCGCGAGTGGCGGAATGGTAGACGCGCTGGCTTCAGGTGCCAGTGTCCTTATGGACGTGGGGGTTCAAGTCCCCCCTCGCGCACAGCGAGACATTCATGAAAGAGCCGGTCAGAATCTGACCGGCTCTTTCTGTTTCCCCGCGATCCTCCGCGGCTGACCGGTGTCTTCCCCGTCCGACCAGTGACATACGTCCTCATCCTTGGTGGATGAAAGTGGCTATGGAGATTCCGCACCTCTCGCCCTACTCTCAGCGATATCTCAGTTCGGAGGGGTGGGTGAACTGGGCGCAGAACAGGGGAGTGTTCATGCTGTTTTCGCAGCAATCGAGTCCACAGCGCGATGAGACACAGCAGGACCGGAGAAGACGACGGCGGCTGCTGTCGCCGCGGCGACCGTGGGCGGTCGCGACAATGCTCGCCCTCGTGCTCGGATCGCTCGTCGCGCCGGTGCTTCCGGCCACAGCTGCGCCTGGCGACCCGGCGCAGCTGTACCTCGGCGTCTCGTACGAAGGGACGACGATCGGCTCCGACAAGGACTTCAACGCTCCCACGGAGTGCCCGGCGAACTCGGTGCTCACCGGTGTGCAGACGGAGAACCGGCAGAACGTCAGTCCGACGAACTCCAATGCGATCCTCGTGCGGTTGAGCCTGCAGTGTGCGACGATCACCGTCTCGAACGCCGGCACGATCACCCCGGCGGTGAGCCCCACATGGCTCACCGGGCCCACCTACGATCAAGGGCGAGGAGACTTGCAGACTGCGGTGTGCCCGGCGAACACCGTCGTCCACCGCATCACAGGCACCACCTTCGTCGGCGACGGGACGAACCGGTGGCCCTCGTCGGTGCAGATCACCTGTCGGCCGCTCGTGCTCACCGCGACGGGTGAGCTCCGCATCGACCTCTCCGCCACGCCGACGGTCCTTACGGCGGGCGAGAATCTCAACACCACCGGCGGTCTCGATACGCCCACTCCGCAATGCGGGCCCGGGGGCACGACGGGGGTGAGCGACATCCTCGTCCGCGGCTATCGCGCGCAAGGTGGTGGCGAGGGCATCGACGGATTCACCCCCTCGTGCACCACGATCGCTGACGACTTCGGCGACGCCCCGGCGAGCTACGGCTCGGTATCGCAGGAGTTGAACGCGGCGACCTACCTCGGCTGGTCGGCCGACGCCGAGACGTCGATGCAGTCGAACGCCTCGGCCACCGGCGACAACGTCGTCGGGGGAACGGCTCCGAACCAGACCATCGATGATGAGACTGCGGTCTCGGCGTTCGGAGAGATCATCGCGGGTGTGACGGGCTCGTACTCTGTATCGGTCCTCGCGTCGAACAAGCTGTCCGGACTTCCGGCCACCCTGGTCGGTTGGGTCGACTTCAACCGCAACGGTGTCTTCGACGCCACGGAAGGGGCATCCGTGGTCGTGCCGACGGGCACTCCCGACGGATCGTCGTTCACCCTCACCTGGTCGGGCATCGCCCCGCAGACGGTCGCCGGACAGACGTTCGCGCGATTCCGGATCGGCGCGGGGTCGACGCTGACCACGTCAACGCCCACTGGGACCGGCGGACCGGGAGAGGTGGAGGATTACGCCCTCACGATCACCGCAGCCGCTCCGGTCCTGGAGCTCACCAAGACGGCCACCCCGACGACGATCACCGCGGCCGGCCAGCCCGTGACGTACACCTTCGCCGTCTCGAACACGGGCAACGTGGCGATCTCGGACATCGGGATCGATGAGACCGCATTCAGCGGCACCGGGACGATCGGGGCCGTGACCTGTGCCGCCACCGCCCTCGCGGTGGGGGAGAGCACGACATGTTCGGCGACGTACACGCCGACGCAGGCCGATGTCGATGCGGGGACCATCACCAACACGGCGGTCGCGACCGGCACCTCGGCTGCCAACACTCCGGTCGAGAGCACTCCGAGCACCGCGGTCGTCACGGCGACACGCAACACCTCGCTGACCGTTCAGAAGTCGGCCACGCCGTCCGGTCCGGACGACTTCGTGGTCGGCCAGGTGATCGACTACTCCTTCATCGTCACCAACACGGGCAACGTGACGGTGACGAACGTCTCGATCGACGAGACCGCCTTCGACGGGTCCGGCTCGCTCTCGCCCGCCGTGTGTCCGTCGACGCCGCTCGCGCCGGGGGCGCAGATGACCTGTACGGCCACCTACACCCTGACCCAGGCCGACGTGGACAACGGATCGGTCAGTAACACCGCCACCGCGACCGGCGTGCCGCCCGGATCGCTCGTCCCCCCGGTCTCCCCGCCGTCGACCGTCCGGGTGCCGGTCGACCCGGCACCGGCGATCACGCTCGAGAAGTCTGCTGACACGACGGCCATCACGGGTGCGGGTCAGACCATCGCCTACTCCTTCCTGGTCACGAACTCCGGGAATGTGACGCTGACCGACGTCACCGTGGATGAGGGCGCATTCTCGGGTACCGGTCCGCTCGACGTGACGTGCCCGGCCGGCGCGGCGTCACTGGCCCCGGGGGCACGGGTGACCTGCACGGCGACCTACACGGTCACAGCAGCCGATTACAACACCGCCGAGCTCAGCAATACGGCGACCGCCACCGGGACCCCACCCGAGGGCACCCCGCCGGTGTCGCCGCCGTCGACGGTCGAGATTCCGGTCACGCCCGCGCCCGCACTGACGGTCTCCAAGACGGCGGACCGCACCGAGATCACCGCAGCTGGTCAGACGATCACGTACTCCTTCCTGCTCACCAATACCGGGAACGTGACCCTCACGGACGTCGGAGTCGACGAAGTGTCGTTCTCCGGCACCGGGACACCGCCTGTGGTAACCTGCCCCGCCGGTGCGGCATCGCTCGCTCCCGGTGGCACGGTCACCTGCACGGCACCGTACGTGGTGACCCAGGCTGACATCGACGCGGGACAGCTGACGAACACGGCCACGGGCACGGGCAACCCGCCCGGAGGTGGTGAGCCGCCTGTGTCACCACCGTCCACCGTCGTGGTGCCGGCCATCGAATCGCCGGCCATCACGGTCGTGAAGTCGGCCGATCCCGCCACCGTGTCGACGGTCGGCACGCCGATCACGTACTCCTTCTTGGTGACGAACACAGGCAACGTGACGCTCACCGACGTGACCGTGACCGAGACGGCCTTCACGGGGACGGGAACGGCGCCGGCCATCACCTGTCCTGCAGGTGCGGCGTCTCTCGCGCCCTCTGCGCAGATCACCTGCACGGCGACGTACACCACCACGCAGGCTGACATCGATGCGGGCCAGATCACGAACACCGCGACGGCCACCGGCACACCCCCCGGGGAGACCGAGCCGCCGGTGTCGCCGCCGTCGACCGCGATCGTCACGGTCCCGCCCGCCCCGTCCCTGACCGTCGCCAAGACCGCCGACCGGACGGAGATCACGGCCGCCGGACAGACGATCACGTACTCCTTCCTCATCACGAATACGGGCAACGTGACCCTGACCGATGTCGGCGTCACCGAGGCCGTGTTCACCGGGACGGGGACGCCGCCGGTCGTGACGTGCCCGGCGGGGGCGGCGTCGCTCGCTCCGGGAGCCACGGTCACGTGCACCGCGCCGTATGTGGTGACGCAGGAGGACGTGGACGCCGGTGGTGTCACGAACACCGCCACGGTGACGGGCAACCCGCCCGGTCCCGGCACACCACCGGTGTCGCCGCCGTCGACCGTGGTGGTGCCCTCGATCGAGTCGCCGGGCATCACGGTCGTGAAGTCGGCCTCTCCGAGCACCGCGGCAGACTACGACGTGGGCCAGGAGATCACCTACTCGTTCGTCGTGACCAACACGGGCAACGTCACGCTGACCGACGTGACCGTGGATGAGACGGCGTTCTCCGGGTCGGGCGAGATGTCGCCGATCACCTGTCCGGCCGGTGCGGCGTCGCTGGCTCCGGGCGCACAGGTCACGTGCACCGCGACCTACACGCTCACCCAGGCCGACGTGGATGCCGGGCGACTCACCAACACGGCGACGGCGACGGGCACGCCGCCGTCCGGCGAGCCGCCGGTGTCGCCGCCGTCGACGGTGCAGATTCCGGGAGACCCGCAGCCGGCGTTGACGGTCGTGAAGTCGGCGGATCGGTCGACGATCACGGCTGCGGGGCAGACGATCACGTATTCGTTCCTCGTGACGAACACCGGGAACGTGACCATCACGGATGCGACGGTGACCGAGACGTCGTTCTCGGGAACGGGGACGGCTCCGGTGGTGACGTGTCCGGAAGCGGCGTCGTCGCTGGCGCCGGGCGCCCAGGTCACCTGCACCGCTCCCTACGTGGTGACGCAGGCCGATGTGGATGCGGGTGGGGTGACCAATGCCGCGACGGTGACGGGGAACCCTCCGGGTGGTGGTGAGCCGCCGGTGTCGCCGCCGTCCGAGGTCGAGGTCCCGTCCGATCCCCAGCCGGCCATGACGGTCGTGAAGTCGGCGGATCGGTCGACGATCACGGCTGCGGGGCAGACGATCACGTATTCGTTCCTCGTGACGAACACCGGGAACGTGACCATCACGGATGCGACGGTGACCGAGACCTCGTTCTCCGGCACCGGGACCGCGCCGGTCGCCGAGTGTCCGGCGGGAGCGGCATCGCTCGCGCCGGGTGCCCAGGTGACCTGCACCGCGGAGTATGTCGTGACCCAGGCGGATGTGGACGCCGGGGGCGTGACGAACGCCGCCACGGTCACCGGCACGCCGCCGGGTGGCGGTGAGCCGCCGGTGTCGCCGCCGTCCGAGGTCGAGGTCCCATCGGATCCGCAGCCGGCCCTCACCGTGGTGAAGACCGCCGATCGATCGACCATCACCGCCGCGGGGCAGACGATCACGTACTCCTTCCTCGTGACCAACACCGGCAACGTCACGCTCACCGATGTCGCGGTGGACGAGGGGGCGTTCACCGGGACGGGCACTCCGCCGGTCGTCACGTGTCCGGAAGCGGCGTCGTCGCTCGCGCCGGGCGCCCAGGTCACCTGCACCGCTCCCTACGTGGTGACGCAGGCGGATATGGACGCGGGACAGATCACCAACGCCGCGACCGTGACGGGCACCCCGCCGGGAGGCGGCGAGCCTCCGGTGTCGCCGCCGTCGACCGTCGTGGTCCCCGGCGACCGCACACCGGCGATCACCGTGGTCAAGTCGGCCACCCCCGACAGCCCCGATGCCTACGAGGTGGGCCAGGAGGTGACCTACTCCTTCGTCGTGACGAACACGGGCAACGTCACCCTCACGGACGTCACGGTGGACGAGGGGTCGTTCTCCGGGACGGGCACGATGTCCGACATCGTCTGCCCGGCGGGCGCGGCGTCGATGGCTCCGGCAGCGCAGATCATCTGCACCGCCACGTACGAGCTCACGCAGGCCGACATCGATGCGGGTCAGGTGACCAACACCGCCACGGCGACCGGTGTGCCGCCCGGTGACCTGGTTCCGCCGGTGTCTCCGCCGTCGCAGGCGCGGGTTCCCGCGCTTCCGGCGCCGGACCTGAGCATCGTCAAGTCGGCGACGCCCGCGACGATGACCACGGTGGGCCAGACGCTCCGGTACGACTTCGTCGTCACCAACACCGGCAACGTGACGCTGACCGACGTCGCTGTCGACGAGGGCGACTTCTCGGGAACCGGCGACCTGTCGCCGGTGGTATGCCCGGAGGAGGCGAGCAGCATGCTCCCCGGCCAGACGGTGACGTGTTCGGCGACGTACACCACCACGCAGGCCGATGTGGATTCCGGGGCTCTCACGAACACCGCCACGGCGACCGGCACCCCGCCGGGCGGCGGTGAGCCGCCGGTGTCGCCGCCGTCCACCGTGCGGGTTCCCTTCGACGGGACCAACGGGCTCGACATCGAGAAGCGGGCTACCGCGGTCGATGTGAACGGCAACGGCCGCACCGACCCGGGCGACCGGGTGGAGTGGACGATCATCGTCACGAACATCGGCGCGCAGACGGTCGACGACATCGTCGTGACCGATCCGACCGCCGGTCCCGTGACGTGTCCGGCGACGAGCCTCGCCTCGGGAGAGGAGATGACGTGCACGGTGCCCCCGCACACGGTCACCGCGGATGACGTCCGCCGCGGCGGCGTGCGCAACGTGGCGACGGCCACCGGGAACACCCCCGGGGGACCCGTCGACCCGCCGTCGTCGCAGACGTTCACCCGCGTGCTGCCTCCGCCGCCGTCCGGACTCGCGGTCACCGGCGGTGTGCTCTCGGCCGGGGGACTGCTCCTCGGCGGGCTGATGATCCTCGCGGGTCTCGGTCTCGGACTCACCCGAGGACTGCGCCGCCGCGAAGAGGATCGGGAGCAGCAGTAACCGAGTCCGCCGTCCGCGACGAGTCGAAGGCACTCGTCGCGGTCGGCGGCACGAGAGGAGGACCCGTGTCTCGCAGAGCTCACGTCCGTCGGACGGCGGCCGCGCTGGTGCCGCTCGTGGCCATCGGGATCACGCTCGCCGCGTGCACCTCGGCGCCGGACGACCCTGAGCCCACGCCGACCACCGCGTCCGGTGCGCCGCAGATCCCCGGAGAGGACCCCGGCGTGGTCGCCGCGACGAGCGTCCCTGACGATGTCCGGGACAGCCCTGAGGTGCGCGCGGGAACGCAGATCACCTCCTGCGAGTCCGACGGCGGGACGGGCACGGCCACCGGTGTGGTCGGCAATCCGACGGACGAAGACGCCACCTACGTCGTGACGGTGTTCTTCACGACCGACGCGGCGACCGTGGTGGGGTCCGGCCAGACCACGGTCGACGTCGCCGCGGGAGAGGAGGAGAAGTGGACGGTCACCGCCGACTTCACCGCGCCGAGCACCACCCTCTGCGCCCTCCGCGGCGTCGGCGAGGCATCGTGAGGCGCGTCAGCTCAAGAGGATGAGGACGTAGACGGCGAAGGTCGCCAGGTGTGCGGCGCCGTGCATCGCGGTGACCCGCTTCGCCGCGAACGTCGTCACCGACAGCAGCAGCGTCACGCCGAGCATGAGGAGGTTCGCCGGCGACTCGGCGAGCACCACCTCCTGCCCGGTGAGCATGCCGATCAGGAGGACCGCCGGGATGGTCAGGCCGACCGTCGACACGAGCGCGCCATGGCAGAGGTTGTTCACGCGCTGCGCCTCGCCGTTCAGGGCGGCGCGGATCGAGGTGATCGACTCGGGGAGGAAGACGATGCCCGCGATCAGCAGTCCCGCCAGGGCGACGGGAGCACCGAGCCGGCCGAGACCGTCGTCGAGAAGGGCCGCCATGTCGTGCGAGAGCAGCACGATCGGAACGACGGTGACGACGAGGAGCACGAGGCGGGTCAGCACCTCGGCGCGGTGGGCCGCGAGCACCTCGCGGATGGGGGTCCGCGGTGCCGCCGCGCTCTGCGTCGCGCGGGCCCCCGACCGCAGCCGCTCGTCCACCTCGGTGAAGTCGTCGGCCTGCGCACCCATCTGCCGGAACAGGAAGAACGCGTAGAGGGCGAGGGTGAGCACGATGATCGGGATCTCCTGCCCGATCGTGTAGGCACCGCGGTCGCCGATGAGGCCGGGGAGCCCGAACGCCAGAGCGACGAGGACCACGAGCATCGACAGGTACGCCGACGTACCGGTGCGGTTGTGCGCCATCCCCCGATGGCGGAGGCCGCCGAGGAGGAGGGCCAGGCCGATGACGAGGTTGAGGATGATCATCGACACGGCCATGACCGAGTCGCGCGCGATCGTGGCGTGCTCGCCCGGGCCGAGCATGACCGCCGAGATGAGGATCACCTCGATCAGCACGATCGACAGCGTCAGCACCAGGGAGCCGTAGGGGTCGCCCAACCGGTGGGCGAGGGCCTCGGCCTGCTTCACGACGCCGAACGCGCACACGAGGATGACGGCGATGATCACGAGGAGGGCGACGACCAGGAGCGGTCCGGGCACGGGTGGCGCGAGCAGCGGGTGCAGGGCGAGCAGGGCGGCGAACGCCCCCCATCCCAGCGCCACGCGCAGCACGTCGGTGCGGGTGATGAACGACCTCATCGACGATCCGGACATGGAACGCTCCTCGACGACCGGGGCCGTCCCCGGATGATCCTTACGTCAGGTCGTCCTGCTCGCAGCGCTGCGCGGGTGCGCAGACTTCGATCGTACGCGGTGGCGTCTTCACGAGCTTGAGTCCGATGACGGCCGCCACGATCCCGGCGATGAACACGGCCTTGCCTGCGGAGAAGCTCTCCCCACCGGTGAGCATCGCCCAGGACACCGTCAGCACTGCCCCGAGACCGACCCACACGGCGTAGGCGGTGCCGATCGGGATCGACTTCATCGCGGCGCCGAGGCCGATCATGCTCAGCGTCAACGCGCCGAGGAAGACCACTGTCGGCAGCGGTTTCGAGAAGCCGGCCGACGACCCCAGGGCCGTCGCCCACACGGCTTCGAGAACGGCGCTGATCAGGAGGATCACCCAGGCCATCTCAGCTCACCACCTTCAGTCCGACCACGCTGGCGACCAGCAGCAGCAGGAGCAGGATGCGCGGGAGCGAGGCCCGCTCCTTGCCGGTCACCATGGCCCAGAGGACGGTGAGCGAGGCGCCGATCCCCACCCAGACCGCATAGGCCGTTCCCGTCGGCAGGTCGTTCATGGCCCACGCGAGGCCCACCATGCTCAGGGCGAGGGCGACGAGGAAGAGCACCGTCGGGCGCGGCTTCTTCAGCCCCTCCGACGCGGACAGCGCGGTCGCCCACACCGCCTCGAGAACGCCGGATGCGACGAGGATCACCCAGGACATGACGACTCCTTCTGCGAGTCAGTCGTCGTGTGCGGGTACTGCTCCCTCGTCCGCTGCTCCGGGTGCCGGAGTCCTCCCAGGGTAGCCCGCGAAGCACAACACCACCTGTGCAGACGGGCGGTGGTCGTGGTTGGCGACGGCGGCGCGCTCTCTGCTACGGTGGCCGCAGGTTCGCAATCCGAACCTGCGGACGAGGGCGCAGTACCCGCAGAGCGACAAGACTGACCAAGAAGGTCGTCTCGTGTCGCATCTCGCCGGTGGAACCGCCCCCGCAGCCTCCGCCTCTCCGTGCATGCCGGCCTTCTCGGTGCCCCGCCCTTCCGCCGACCGCATCGCCGCATCCTCGGAAGGGAGGTTCCGTGGACGCGCTCTTCGGAACGATCATCGGGCTGGCCATCCTCACCGTCATCCTCGGGCTGGCGCGTGCCTTCGCACGCGGATACGACCACGCCGTGCGCTACGACGAGCTGACACACGAGCGGCTGCACGCCCTGACGGAGGGCGACCTGGCAGCGCTCGAGATCCGCGATGTCGACGCATGGCTCGAGCTGCGCCGGGTGGAGCGGCGGATGACGGCTCTGCGCGCACGCGCGGCAGCCGCGCGCAGCGAGCGCTGACTCGCGTCGGCCCGTTCCCCGACACCACCCAGACCCCGACCACCCCCTGACCGATCCCGAAGAGGACACGCATCATGGCCACGACCGACACTCGCGACCAGACCGAGCCCGATGCCCCGCCGAAGCGGGGTACGCGCTTCGTCGGTGCCGCGTCGAACTACATCGATGAGCGCACCAGCATCTCCGGGCTCGTGAAAGAACTCGGTCGCAAGGTGTTCCCCGACCACTGGTCGTTCATGCTCGGGGAGATCGCGCTCTGGGCGTTCGTGGTCGTCTTCATCACCGGCACGTTCCTGACCTTCTTCTTCCAGGCGTCGATGGTGCCGACCCACTACACCGGTGCGTACGCCCCCATGCGGGGCATGGAGATGACGGCCGCGTTCGACTCCGCCCTCCGGATCTCCTTCGACATCCGTGGCGGACTGCTCGTCCGACAGATGCATCACTGGGCGGCCCTGGTCTTCGTCGCGGGTATCGGACTGCACATGCTGCGCGTGTTCTT
>NZ_DLNJ01000038.1:4040-11101 GCF_002478345.1 Microbacterium sp. UBA7513 | reverse complement strand
GGGGCCGCCCCCCCGCCCCCCCGGCCCCGCCTACGGCGTGTCGCCGGGGGTCTCCGAAGTCGTGCCCGGGCGGTGCCGGGGGCTGTCCGGGTTCAGGAGCGAGTGCCGACGGCTGTAGGCGAAGTACACGACGAGTCCGATCACGAGCCAGACCCCGAACCGGAGCCACGTCTCGGGGTGGAGCTGCGAGATGAGGAAGAGCGAGAAGCCCACGCCGACGATCGGGACCACGGGCATGAACGGCAGCCGGAACGTCCGCGGCGCATCCGGCTTCGTGTAGCGGAACACGATCACGGCGACGCAGACGACGACGAAGGCGGCGAGGATGCCGATGTTCGTGAGGTCGGCGACGGCGCGGATGGGGAACACCCCCGCGAAGAACGCCGCGCCCAGCCCCGCGATCCAGGTGACCCGCTGCGGGACGCCGCGGCGGTCGACCCGCGCGAACCAGCCGGGGAGCAGTCCGTCGCGGCTCATGCTGAACCACACGCGAGTGGCGCCGAGCAGGAACGTGAGCATCACGGTGAGGATCGACACGACGGCGAACACCGAGATGACGGAGGCGACGACCGGGAGCCCCACACCCGTGAACGCCGAGGCGAAGCCCGCCTTCGGATCGATGTCCTGGTAGTTCTGCATGCCCGTGAGCACGAGCGTCGCGGCGACGTAGAGCACCATCGCGATCACGAGGGACAGGATGATCGCCTTCGGCATGTGTCGACGCCCGTCCTTCGCCTCCTCGGCGGCCGTGCTCATCGCGTCGTAGCCGAACACCGCGAAGAACACCGTCGCGGCACCGGTGAAGACGGGGCCAAAGCCGTTCGGCAGGAACGGGTCGTAGTTGGCGGGGTCGATGAAGAAGACGCCGAGGACGACGATGAACACCACGAGGAGGATCTTGATAGCGACGGCGACGAGCTCGAAGCGGCCGAACGTGCGGGTGCCTCGGCTCAGCAGGAACGTCACGAACAGGCAGATGAGGATGGCCGGGATGTTGACCACGCCGCCCGGCTGGTCGGCGGTCTCGGTGATCGCGGTCGGCAGCTCCAGCCCGAAGCCGGAGAGGAACGCGTCGAGATAGCCGGAGATGCCGATCGCGACGACGGCGACGATGGCGACGTACTCCAGGAGCAGGTCCCAGCCGATGAACCAGCCGACGAGCTCGCCGAGCGCGACGTAGCCGTAGCTGTAGGCGGAACCGGCGCGCGGGATCATGCCGGCGAACTCCGCATACGACAGCGCGGCCGCCGCCGACGCGAGCCCGGCGATGAGGAAGGAGAGGACGACGGCGGGACCCACGGCGGGAGTCGTCGCGTCGCCGTGGGCGACGAGCCCGGCGAGCGAGAAGATCCCGACACCGACGATGCCGCCCACGCCGATCGCGGTGAGCTGCCAGAGCCCGAGCGTCCGGAACAGACCGCTCCCGCCCGACTCCTCTGTCATGTCGCTGACGGGCTTGCGACGCCACACGGACGTCGTGGGACGGGGTCGATCGGTCCGGGGCATCGTCGCCTCTCTCGTCAGGAACGGTAGAACGTTACCTCCCTGGATGAGGGGCCACAAGGCTCCGCCGGGATCAGTGGACGAGCTCGGCGATCCAGTCGGTGGCGATGACCGCTTCCCGGCGCTGGAAGTCGCGGAGCGTCGTTATCCCGTCCGGCGCGGGAAGACGGCACTTCTCGAACCAGGCGCCGCCCGCGGCGGACAGGAGGGCGACATGGTCCTGCGTGGTCGATCCGGCGAAGACGGGGTGATCGAGCAGGGGACCGACCTCGGCCGCGGCGTCCTCGACGCGGAGATCGAGCTGCGCGCACCACGGCGTGGTCGTCTCCAGGAGCCCTGCCTCCTCCAGCCGTCGCCAGGATCCGGAGTCCTCGTGCAGCTCGTCGGCGAGGCGGGGAAGCGCGCGCGGCGCCTCGGCGGTGGCCAGGGCGGCGATCGCATCCAGGACATGCGCGGTGTCGGGCGCGGTGGCCGAGCGTTCCGGATGACGACCCTCGACGTCTTCGATGAGAAGCACCGCCCATCCGTCCGCAGTGAAGGCGTCGACGAGGTGCGCGGCGGGGAGGGAGCGGGGGATCGCGCCGAGCACCTCGGCCTCCCGCACGTAGAGCGCGAACGTGCCTTCCGCGGACTCCTGCACCGCCTTGACGAACAGCCGCCGTCCGTCGGCGAAGGTCAGTCGTGAGGCCAGTCCCGCGGAGAAGCCGCCGTCCTGCGACTGCGCTCGGGCCACCGGGGAACCGGCGAACTCCTCGACCCGGGCTCGGAGAGCAGGAGGGAGCTGGGTCCAGTCGAGGCGCGCCATCGCCCCAGCGTAGACGGCGGGCGCTCAGTCCCCGGCCACGCCGACGAGCTCGGCGCTGCGCTGCCAGAGTGCCTCGGCGAGAGCCGGGTCGTTCACCTGCGGGTTCACCCGGGTGCTGAGGACGCGCTCGTCGTAGTAGCCGCCGGAGATCCAGGTCTCGCCCGGCGTGCCGTCGAGGAACCAGCGCAGCGTCGCGCCGCCGCGGTCGCTGCCGATGAGGACGAGGCGGCGCAGCGGGGTGCGGTAGACGAGGCGCATGATGCTCGACGACTCGGCGGCGAAGTTCGTCGCCACGGTGCCGGGGTGGAAGGCCACCGCGCTGAGACCTTGAGCATGGAACTTCTCGTGCAGGCTCTTCGCCATCAGGACGTTGGCGAGCTTGGCGTCGCCGTAGGCCTTGTTCGGCGAGTACCGGCGGGCGTTGTCGAGATCGTCGACGTCGAGGTGCCCGAAGAGGCGATGGGCGACGCTGGAGGTGTTCACGACCGCGCCGCGGGCGGCGCGCAGCTGTGGGAGCAGGAGGTTCGTCAGCAGGAACGGGGCGAGGTGGTTCACCTGCATCGTCTTCTCGTGCCCGTCGACCGTGGGGGTGCGGTCGCCGAAGATGCCGCCGGCGTTGTTGGCCAGCACGTCGATGCCCGCCGCTCCCACGGCGTCCGCGAGCTGCGCGGCGAGGGCGCGCACGTCGTCGAGGCGCGCGAAGTCGGCGGTGAACCACTCCGCGCCGGTCTCCGCCGCCACGGCCCGCATCTTGTCGGGCGAGCGGCCAACGAGGAGCAGGCGGTGCGGGGACCCGGCGAGCTGGCGGGCGGCGGCGGCGCCGATCCCGTCCGAGGCTCCGGTCAGCACGATGGTGCGTGCGGCCACGGCGGCGCTCACTCGGCCGACGGCGTGATGCGGCGGACGGCCCTGGTCACGTGCTCGGCGATCACCGCGCGCGCCTGCTCCGGATCGCCGGTCGCGATGGCGTCGACGATCTGCTGGTGGCTGCGCACGTGCTCCTCCTGCTCGGCGGGGTCGAGGGCGGAGTTGGCCGCCTGGATGAACCCGGCGATCCGGCCGCGGAGCTGGGCGCTGAGCTCGTCGAGGAACCGGTGCTCGGCGAGGTCGGCGAGGGTCTCGTGGAAGAGGCGGTCCTGGCGCAGGACCTCGGCCACATCGCCCGGAGCCGCCGCCGCCATGGCCTGGATGATGGCTTCCAGCCGCGCCGCCGACTCGTCGTTCCACCGCTCCTGCACCCGGATCGCCATGAACTGCTCCAGCACGATCCGCAGGCTCGAGATCTCCTCCAGGTCCTGCGCGCTGAGCTGGGCGACGCGGGCGCCGCGGCGGGGCTCGCGGGTGATGAGGCGCTCCTCGGCGAGCCGGGTCAGGGCCTCGCGCACGGGGATGTGGCTGACGCCGAGACGGTCGGCGAGCTTGCGCTCCACGAGGCGCTCGCCGGGGGCGAGCTCTCCGGAGTGGATCGCCGCCCGGAGCTCGTCCGTGACCTGCTCGGCGATGTTCTGATCCGACACGCTGCGCATCCGGGGCCCTTCTCGATCTCGCGCGGCCCGGTGCTCGTCGAGCGGGGCTCCTTCGCTCGGTCGATGCTATGGCATGAGGCCGGGACTGGACAGGAACCCCGCGGTGCTAGATGCTATAGCAAAACCCGAAACCGATGACGAAGGAGTTGTCATGTCCGGCAGAGAGACCCTCGCGCAGGCGCGCGCCGCGGAGGACGCGGTGGGAGCCGCCGCCATGAAGAAGGCGATCTGGAGGCTGGGTCCGTTCCTCGGACTGCTCTACCTCGTCGCCTACATCGACCGGAACAACGCGGGCTTCGCGAAGCTGGAGATGACCGCCGCCCTCCAGATCACCGAGGCCGCCTTCGGCTTCGCGGCGGGCATCTTCTTCATCGGCTACCTGTTGTTCGAGGTGCCGAGCAACCTGCTGCTGGAGAAGTTCGGCGCCCGCAAGTGGATCGCGCGCATCATGATCTCGTGGGGCATCGTCGCCGCGCTGACCGCGTTCGTGCAGGACGCGACCCAGTTCGCGATCGCGCGCTTCATCCTCGGTATCGCGGAGGCCGGGTTCTTCCCCGGCGTGCTGCTCTACCTCACGCTGTGGTTCCCGCGGCAGTACCGCACGCAGGTGCTCGCCGTCTTCGTGCTCTCGAACCCGATCGCCAACGCGGTCGCCGCGCCGCTGTCCGGCTGGATGCTGGAGCTGCACGGGCTGTGGGGCCTGGACGGCTGGCAGCTCGTCTTCCTGCTGCAGGGCATCCCGGCCGTGCTCCTCGCGTTCGTCGTGTTCTTCTGGCTCCCTGACCGCCCGCAGGACGCGCGCTGGCTGAACCCCGCCGAGCAGCGCTGGATCACCGACACGCTCGCCGCCGAGACCCAGGCGACCGAGCAACGGCACGGACGCCTCCGTCTGGGCGAGGTCTTCCTCAACGGCCGCCTCTGGACGCTTATCGTGCTGTTCTTCGGCGTCGTGTTCGGTGCGTACGGCCTGGGGATGTGGCTGCCGACCATCGTGAAGAGCATGGGCGACTTCTCGAACTCCACCACGGGGTGGCTCGTGGCGCTGCCGAACCTGTGCGCGGCCCTCGTGATGCTGCCGTGGGAGCGCGCCGCCCGGAAGCAGGGCAACATCCCGCTGCAGATCGGCATCACGCTCAGCATCACCGCCCTGTCGCTCATCGCGGCGGTCGCGGCGCAGGGCACGCCGGTGCTCGCGCTCGCGGCGCTGTGCGTCGGGATGTCGGCGCTCTTCTCGACCACCCCGCTGTTCTGGAGCCTGCCGCCCATGGTGCTCACCGGCACGGCGGCCGCGGCCGGCCTCGCCTTCATCAACTCGGTCGGCAACCTCGCCGGCTTCGCGGGACCCTACGCGATCGGCTGGATCAGCGAGACCACGGGGTCGGCGGTGTGGGGCCTGCTCCTCATCTCGGGGCTCACGCTGCTCGGGGCGACGATCGCCTTCGTGCTCAGCCGCCGCTCGGACTTCACGACGGCGCCCGACCTCGCCGTCGAGGCGTCCACCGCCCGGCGATGACCGGGCCGGGTCGGCGGTCGTGACGAGAACGTGACCCCGCCGGCCCGGTTCGCTCTAGACGCCCCTCCGCTTTTGCTACATGCTATAGCGCAACACCCTTACCCGAAGCACCACCCGACCTTGGAGGCACCCATGTCGCGTCGTCGTGTTCGGCTCGGCGGAGCAGCAGTGCTGCTGACCGCCGCGCTCATCACCGCTGGTTGCAGCACCTCATCCACCCCCGACGGCCAGGCGCAGGAGGGCGGCACGCTCACCGTCGCCGCCGCGCAGGGCATCCCGCAGCTCAATCCCGCCATCCGCACGTTCGCGTGGGAGGAGGTGCTGTTCCCGCTGCTGTGGAACGGCCTCACCAAGACCGACGAGTCCGGCGAGATCGTCGGCGATCTCGCCGAGAGCTGGGAGGCGTCCGCCGACCAGAAGACCTGGACGTTCACCCTCCGCGACGGCGTGACGTTCTCGAACGGCGAGGCCTTCACCGCCGACGACGCGGTGGCCGCGTTCGACTACTACCTCGACCCGGAGACGGCGACGCAGGAGAAGAACAAGATCTCGATGGTCACCGACGTCACCGCCCCGGACGAGAAGACCGTCGTGGTGACCCTGTCCGAGCCCATCGCGACCTTCCCCGCGGGCATCGTCTGGGTGAAGATGATCGACGTCGACGCGCTCGACACCATCGACAAGGAGCCCATCGGCACCGGTCCGTACGTCGTGGACGCCTTCACGCCGGACGACAGCCTCACCCTCGTCCCCAACCCGGAGTACTTCGGCGAGGCGCCGGCGCTCGACGAGATCACGATCGTGAAGGCCGCCGAGTCCACCGCCGCGGTCACCGGTCTGCGTTCCGGCGACATCGACGTGCTGTGGTCCGTGCCACAGGGCGACGTGGCGGGTCTGGAAGGCGGCGACATCGCCCTGGTGAAGCCCGAGAACCCGAGCCAGTGGCCGTCGTGGGAGATCGACACGACGTCGCCGCCCTTCGACGACGTACGCGCCCGGCAGGCCCTCGCCTACGCGACCGACCGCGAGGCCATCCTCGACGCGGCCTACTACGGCCAGGGCACGGTCTCGCCGACGAACAACGCGCTCGGCGAGGTGAACCCCTGGTTCGGCGGCGAGCTGACCGACTACTCCTACGACCTGGACAAGGCGAAGGAGCTGTTCGCCGCGGCCGGGGTGACCGAGGGCAGCACGCTCACCTGGTGGGGCGTGGCCGGTCAGTACCCCGAGTGGAACACGAGCGGCGAGATCCTGCAGGCGAGCCTGAAGGAGATCGGCATCACGCTGATCATCGACAACAACGACATCGGCACCTGGGTCGACGCGTTCTACCCCGCGGGCAAGAGCTACCCCGGGTACATCGTGCCGAACTTCCAGTCCACGCCGCCCGAGCCGGCCTACTCGCTGAACTTCTACCTGGAGGGGCGGTGCGAGTGCAACTGGGTCGACCCCGACTTCCAGACCGCGTTCGCGGATGCTGTGGCCGAGCCGGACGAGACCGCGCGGGCCGAGAAGTGGGGCACCGTGCAGACCATCATCAACGAGCAGGTGCCGCTCATCGTGCCCCTGCAGTCGACGGTCGTCACCGCCACCAGCACGGCGGTCGACGGCGTGTGGGTCGAGGGCGGCGGACAGCTGCACCTCGAGGGCGCGCAGCTGAAGGGCTGACGTGGTCCTCTCCGTCCTCCGGCGGGTGGCGATCAGCATCGCGATG
>NZ_DLNJ01000038.1:537-3818 GCF_002478345.1 Microbacterium sp. UBA7513 | reverse complement strand
CATCGCGATGCTGATCGCCACCTCGCTCCTCGTCTTCGTCGTGCTCCGGCTGCTGCCGGGCGACCCCGTCATCACCCGCCTCGGCTCGACGCCGGGCGTGGATGCCGAGACCATCGCCCGGCTGCGGGAGGAGGCCGGCCTCGACGCCCCCGTCATCGAGCAGTACCTGCGCTGGATCGGCGGCGTCTTCACGGGCGACTTCGGTCAGTCCTACTTCAACCAGTACTCGGTGACGGAGCTCATCGCCCAGCGCCTGCCCGCGACGCTGGAGCTCACGCTCATCGGCGTGCTCCTGGCCGTGCTCATCGCCACCCCGGCCGCCGTGTTCGCCTCGCTGCGTCCGCTCGGCGTGATCGACCGGGTGCTCACCGCGATCTCGACCGCGGGCATGGCTCTTCCGCAGTTCCTCATCGGCATCGTGCTCATCGTCGTGTTCGCCGTGCAGCTCAAGGTGCTGCCGGCCCGCGGCTACACGCCGTTCGCGGAGGATCCAGCCGAGAACCTCGTGCGCATGATCCTCCCCGGCCTCACCCTCGCCTTCGCGGCGGCGCCGCTGCTCATGCGGTTCCTCCGGGCGTCGATGGTCGAGGTGCTGGACGCCCCCTACATCCGCACCGCGAAAGGCAAGGGACAGTCGGCGAGCGGGGTCGTGCTCGGCCACGCGCTCCGCAACGCCCTGATCCCCGGGCTCACGATGCTCGGCCTGATCGTCGGCTACACCCTGGGCGGCGTGGTGATCGTGGAGTACGTGTTCGGCGTCCCCGGGCTCGGTTCGCTCGCGATCGACGCGGTCTTCAAGCGGGACTACGCGGTGCTGCAGTCGGTCGTGCTGCTGATCTCCGCGATGTTCATCCTCACCACGCTCATCGTCGACCTCCTCTACGGGGTGCTCGATCCGCGTCTTCGTGCAAGGAGCAGCCGTGGCTGACACCCTCACCCTCGCGCTGCGCTCCGCGCATCCCCGTCGCAGAATCGCGTTCGCGTCGTGGATTCCGGTGGCACTTCTTGCGCTGATCGTGCTGATCTGCGTCCTTGCCCCGCTCCTGGCCCCGTACGACCCCGCGGCGCAGTCGTCCGACCGGTTCGCCGGTCCCTCGGCGGCGCACCTCTTCGGGACCGACGAGCTGGGCCGCGACCTCTTCAGCCGCGTGCTCTACGGCGGCCAGCTCACCGTGTTCATCGCCGGGGGCGCGACCCTCGTGGCCATGGTCCTCGGCATCGCCTGGGGCATGGCGGCGGCGTTCGCCCGCGGCTGGGTCGACGAGATCCTCATGCGCCTCGCCGACACGGTCATGGCGATCCCGCAGATCCTCTTCGCGCTCGTCTTCATCTCCGCGTTCGGTGCCGATCCCGTCAAACTCGCCGTCATCATCGGGGTGCTCCTCACGCCGACCACCGCGCGGCTGGTGCGGTCGTCGGTGCTCAGCGAACTGCAGGAGGACTACTTCACCGCCGCGGTGGCCTTCGGATCCACCCGTCGCCGGCTGCTCTTCGCCGAGGTGCTGCCGAACGCCAAGGGGCCGATCGTCGTGCAGGCGGCCATCAACGCCGCCAACGCGATCCTCCTGGAGGCGTCGATGAGCTTCGTCGGGCTCGGCATCGCGCCGCCCGAGGCCACCTGGGGCACGCTCGTGCAACAGGGCTACCAGAAGATGTACCAGTCCATCGGGTACGTGCTGTTCCCCGCCCTGTTCATCTTCGTCACCATCTGGCTGCTCAACGTGCTCGCCGACCAGTTCGGCGGCGATCGGAAGGGGAGGGGCCGATGACCGACCTCACGCCCGTCCTGCAGGTGCAGGACCTCACTGTCTCCTACGGCGACGTCATGCCCGTCCAGGGCATCACGTTCGCGGTGCGGCCCGGTGAGCGCATCGGCCTCGTCGGCGAATCCGGCTCCGGCAAGTCGCTCACGGCGCTGTCGATCATGCGGCTGAACGACGGGGCGACCCTTGGCGGCAGCATCCGGCTGCGCGACCGCGAACTGCTCACGCTGAGCCCGCGGGAGATGACCCGCGTGCGTGGCGGCGAGATCGCGATGGTCTATCAGGACCCGATGTCGTCGCTGAATCCGGTCCGCACGATCGGGCACCAGCTCGTCGAGGCGATCCGGCTGCACGACCGGGTCTCGGCGGCGACGGCCCGCGCGCGGGCCGTCGAGCTGCTGACCGAGGTCGGGGTGCCGCTGCCCGAGGAGCGTCTGGGCCAGTACCCGCACGAGTTCTCCGGCGGGATGCGGCAGCGCGTGATGATCGCGATGGCCATGTCCTCTCGGCCCGCCGTGCTCATCGCGGACGAGCCGACCACGGCCCTCGACGTGACGACGCAGTCCCGGATCATCGACCTGCTCGACCGGCTCGCGGAAGACCACGGGACCGCGGTCGTGCTCATCACGCACGACCTCGGCGTCGCCGCCGGGTTCTGCGAGCGCATCCACGTGATGCGGCACGGGCGCGTGGTCGAGGAGGGCCCGGTCGACCGCATCTACGCGACCCCCGAGCACCCGTATACCCAGGCGCTCCTCGGCGCGGTCGTCGACCTCACAGTCGACGTGCAGCAGCCCATCCGCACCGCCGCGGAGGTGCTCGAACGCGGGACGGAGCCGCTCGCCGAGGCCGGATCGATCAGCGCGGTGGATCGGGCGCGGGAGTCCGGCGACGTGCTGGTGGACGTGCAGGGCGTGTCGAAGGTGTTCACGCTCGGCTCCGGGCGCCGGGTGACCGCGGTCGACGACGTGTCGTTCCAGATCCGGCGCGGCGAGACGGTCGGGCTCGTCGGCGAGTCGGGCTCCGGCAAGTCGACCGTGTCGAAGGCCGTGCTCGCGCTCGGCGGCATCGACGGAGGGTCGGTCGTCTTCGACGGGCAGCGTCCGCACGACCTCCGCGGCGAGGAGCTGCGGCGGCTGCGCAAGCGCATGCAGATGGTGTTCCAGGACCCGTTCTCGGCGCTGAACCGGCGGCAGACCGTCGCGCAGATCATCGAGGCGCCGCTGCGCGCCCACGGCATCGGCACCCGGGCCTCCCGCGCCGAGAAGGTGCGTGAGACCATGCACCGCGTGCGCCTGGACGAGGAGTTCGCGCACCGGCTGCCGCGCTCGATGTCCGGCGGGCAGTGCCAGCGCGTGTCCATCGCCCGGTCGCTCGTGCTGGAGCCGGACTTCCTCGTGCTCGACGAATCGGTGTCGGCGCTCGACGTGTCGATCCAGGCGCAGGTGCTCAATCTGCTCCGGGAGCTGCAGGCCGAGCTCGGCCTCACCTACCTCTTCATCAGCCACGACCTGGCGG
>NZ_DLNJ01000038.1:0-396 GCF_002478345.1 Microbacterium sp. UBA7513 | reverse complement strand
CATCAGCCACGACCTGGCGGTGATCCGGTACATGTCCTCGACGGTCGCCGTGATGCAGCAGGGCCGCATCGTCGAGATCGGCGCGCGCGACGCGCTCTTCGCGAATCCGCAGCACGAGTACACGCGCGGGCTCATGGCGGCGATCCCCGTCGCCGACCCGGTCCTCGAGCGCCGACGGCGTGCGGAGGCCGCGGCGCTCTGGCAGGCCCAGGGCGGGCAGACGGGCGCGGTCCCCGCCGCGCTCGCCGGACGAGGAGGACGATGATGACCATCACGGATCAGGGGACGGGACCCGCGGCGGACACCGCGGGTGCCGGCGCGGCGGTGCGGTCCACCGGCCGCCGGGCGCTCATGGCCGGGCTCGGCGCGGTCGCGCTCGGCACGGCGGGCGCGCTC
>NZ_DLNJ01000009.1:0-2938 GCF_002478345.1 Microbacterium sp. UBA7513 | reverse complement strand
CCCACCGGATGTCCGAAGAGCCCCACATCTCCACATGGTGACTTGCCTCGAATCGTCGTGCAATCTCCGTGCTGCTTCGTTCGATGAACGCCGCGATCACGCCGAGCTCCACGGCGGTCCGCATGCGGGCTTCAGCTCCGTCGGGAAATCCGCGTTCGAGCAGTGCGAAGGTTTCGTTAGTTGCGGTCATGGCCCGCTGGAGCAGTCCTGCCAAGCTTGAACTCTGCGCCTGCCGACGTAAGGGTGAGCATCCCGTCTCCGATTTGGGCGAGACCAGCCGACTTGAGGAATCTGCCGTACTCGCCCCAGGTGAGCGGCGCGGTCGTTGCCGGTGCTCCGATGCTGGTCTTGTGGCCGAAGACGTCGGCGCTGAGATCGGGACGGGCTTCCATTGCCGTGGCCGCACCGGCATCGACTTGATCCACAAGCTCAAGTACGAGTCCGACCCAGGCGCGCTTGCCGCCATGAAGTGCGGGAAACGTTGCTCCTTGTCGTCGCCACAGGGCCCGCTGTTCGAGCAGAGTGGTCTCGTCGAGGGCTTTCTGCGGAATCATGGATGGATTCTATGGCATCGTTTTGAGTCTTATTGAGACCCAGGAGGACGTGCGCGCGAGGACCTCAATCGGGCCGGTGACGATTCCCAAGAGCACGGGTGCCGTGCGGCTCAGTGGTTCCTCCGCAGGCTCTCTTGGCTTAGCAAGGTGGACGCCACCCTCGACGTTCACGTAATACTTGATGACCTGCCCGATGGAAAGCTTCTCGCCTTCGATCTCTGGAAATCGATCACTTCAGCGCGGGTATGCGTGCGTTGGCGCGGCTTTCCGGAGCGTGAGGACTCCCCGGGCGCGCCGAAAAGGAGACCGGCGCCGACTGCACAGCCTTATCCGCGACCGCGAGGCGCGACCGACTCGCTAGTGCCGTACACCCGCGTCCGGCCCATGGCGATCCTCGAACGCACGGAGCGCGCGCCTCGCGCGGTGGGTCTCGACGATACCGACGATGATCCCGGCGGTGAACACGATGATGCTGAGGACGCGCCACAACCCGGCGGGCGCATCGAGGAGGAACGCGACCGTCCAGCCGACCGTCATCACCGAGGAGAACACGATCGCGTAGACGCCCCAGTTCCGCCGCCGTTCCAGCGCCATGCGCTGCTGGATGAGCGACGGCTCCGGTCCGCCCACGGGCCCGCTCATACCCGGAGGGAGGAACCCTCGTCGCTCGCGGCCGGAATCGGAACCGCAGCGCCGGAGCGTGTGCGGAACCACAGGGTGAGCTCGAACAGGGCGCGCTCCATCGTGGAGGCGTCCGCGCCGTCGACGAGGTCGTCGAAGGAGTCGCGGAAGCCCGTGGGGGCGGCGGTGCTCGCCGTGCGGAACGACCGGTAGCCCATCGACCAGTCGGAGAAGAGCCGGGCCGTGATCGGCGTCTCCAGCAGGATGCGCATCGCGCGGTGTCGTGGATCGTCGGCGATCGTGTCGACGAGTCGGCGCACGGCCTCGACCGGTCCTTCGAGGACCTGGAGGAAGCGTCCCTGGCGGAAGAGGAGGAGGCCCGTGATGTCGCGGGCCGCGTTCGACCGGCGGCACTGCTCGAGGAGCTGCTCCAGAGCGGTCTCACGGAACGGCTGCGCCGCCGTGCTGGTGTAGACGAGGCGGAGCAGCCCGTCGGCCCTGGCCGCCGTCACCCCTGCACCAGCTCCGAAGCGCCGAGGGCGGCGTCGCCCTCTGAGGGGCCGGCGTGGGCGACGACCTCCGTGGTCGCGTCGCTCAACGTGGCGTGCAGACCGAGCGGCTGCGCGGACGCGGAGAACGCGGCGAAGCGGCCGTCGGGCTGACGGTCGACGTAGCCGAGGAAGTCTCCGCCACGGCTTCCGACATGGAAGCCGTCCTCGACGCACGCCCAGAGGACATCCGATGCGGGGTGGGGGGAATCAGGCACGGCTCCACCCTACGGCGGGCGGCCGACATCGCCCCGGGCCTTGCGCTGACCCGCCTCGATATGGCACACGCACCGAACGCCGCCTCAGTCGCCGGCGCGCGGTCGTCCCGGCTCCCGCCAGCGCGGCGGCACCGGGGCCGGGGTGATCGGCTCGACGCGGTCCGGCGTCGGCAGTTTCGACGGAACGCCGGCGTGCAGGACGAGCTCCTCGCCCGCGTGCCGGATCGTCACCGGTTCGCCAGCGCTCAGCCGGTAGGTCGTCTCCGCCGGCGTGATGTCGACGTGCAGGATGCAGCCGTGCAGCCGCACCCCGAACGCGAGACGGGTCACCCCGTCGGGGAGCTGCGGCCGGAAGGACAGGCCGTCGTCTCCCTCCCGCATGCCGCCGTAGCCGGCCGTGACTCCCGTCCAGATGCCGGCGAGGGCCGCGATGTGCAGTCCCTCGTCCGTGTTGCCGTGGAGATCGTCCAGGTCGAGGGCCGCGAGCTCCGCGAGGTACGCCGATGCGAGCTCGAGATGACCCACCTCGGCGGCGATCACGGCCTGCGCGGCCGGGGAGAGCGAGGAGTCACGCACGGTGAGGGCGTCGTAGTAGGCGAACGCCCTGGCCTTCTCCTCCCACGTGAACTCCTCGTGCGCGGTGTAGAGCGCCAGCACGAGGTCGGCCTGCTTCAGCACCTGTTTGCGATAGAGGTCGAAGTAGGGGAAGTGACTGTGCAGCGGATAGTCGTCGGGGCCGGTGGCGTCGAAGTCCCACCGGGCGTGCGCGGTGAATCCCGCCGACTGCGGGTGCACCTTCCGATCCTCGTCGTAGAGCACGGTCATGCCGGCGGCGGCGGCCTCCCACGCGGAGATCTCGTCGTCGTCCACGCCGAGGCGGGCGGCGACGTCCGGATGCCTCCGGACGGCTGCCACCGCTCCGCGGAGGTTCCGGCGGGCGGAGAGGTTGGTGTAGACATTGTCGTCGACCACGGCGGTGTACTCGTCCGGACCGGTG
>NZ_DLNJ01000023.1:118657-154332 GCF_002478345.1 Microbacterium sp. UBA7513 | reverse complement strand
CGCGGGGTCCGATGGGGCTCTCCGAGCTGACCAGTACGAAATGGCTCGCGCGTGGGGCAGGTCAGACCCGCGGGTGAGGGCTAGACTGGGGGACGCTGTATCCCCACAGGACCCCCGAGACAGCACGCCACGAACGGAGTCAGGATGAACCTCGTCGCACAGATCGCGATGGCCGCCGCAGAGACCGAGCACTACGGCAACGTGGCTCTCGACACGGTGATCTTCGGAGTCATCGCCGCGATCGTGTTCGCCGCTCTCGGTCTCGTGACGCTGTCGTACAAGAACGTCGCGAACCGCCACTCGGCGAAGGCGGAGGCCTGGGCGGCGAAGCACGGCAAGGACCACGAGGCGGGACACGGCCACTAGGCCCTCATGAGCACCGCGACCACGCGCGCACCGCGCATCGGCGTGATGGGCGGGACCTTCGATCCGATCCATCACGGCCATCTGGTCGCCGCCAGCGAGGTCGCGCACTCGTTCGATCTCGACGAGGTGGTGTTCGTCCCGACGGGTCGTCCCTGGCAGAAGGCCGACGTCACGCCGAGTGAGCATCGCTATCTGATGACAGTCATCGCGACGGCCTCCAACCCGCAGTTCACGGTGAGCCGCGTGGACATCGACCGCGCGGGTCCGACGTACACGATCGACACGCTCCGCGACCTCAAGGAGCAGCGCCCGGACGCCGAGCTGTTCTTCATCAGCGGGGCGGACGCCGTGGCGCAAATTCTCAGTTGGAGAGACCATGATGAATTGTGGGAACTGGCCCACTTCGTCGCGGTCTCCCGCCCAGGACACGTTCTGAGCATCGACGGCCTCCCGAGCGACGACGTCAGCCAGCTCGAGGTGCCGGCGCTGTCCATATCGTCGACGGACTGTCGCGACCGCGTCCGCGACGATCAACCGGTCTGGTACCTCGTCCCCGACGGGGTCGTCCAGTACATCGCGAAGCATCATCTGTATCGGAGCAAGGCATGAGCACATCGGATCAGCGAGGTCCGCTGACGCGGAAGCAGCTGCGGGAGATCCGGTTGACGGGATCCACCCCGATCATCAGCGAGGAAGAGGCGAAGGCCGCCGCGGAGTCCGCTCCTCCTGCCCAGCCGTTGCCCCGCGCTGCCGAGCCCGTGGTCATCCCGCCCGCCCCGGTCGCCGGCACTCCTGTCGATCCTGAGGCCGCGCCGCTCACCCGGCGTCAGGCACGGGAGCAGGAGAAGATCAAGACAGTCCCGGTTCCCGCCGTCGGCGCACCGGAGCAGCGGCCGGTGGAAGAGCCGGCGGTGCAGTCCGACGCCTCCGGCGACGACGACATGGATGACGAGGTCGTCGCGGAGCCCGTCAGCGCGGCGGAGGCCGCCGACACGGTCGGAGAGGTGCCCCTCGCCGACGAGTACGCGCAGACCCCGGAGCCCGAGCCGGAGGATCCCGCCGTCGCACTCGGCGTCAGCCAGGAGGACGCCGCCGAGGGGGAAGACCTCCTGGATGAGGACCCCGAGAGCGATGTCGACCAGGGGGAGCGTCCGACCGTCAGTCCGACATTTGGTCAGGGTGTGCTGCAGGACGAGGCGCCCGCCGAGCCGGCACCCTTCCGCCCCTCCTTCGACGAGCTGCTCACCTCGAACGACTCGGGGGGCACCCAGCACTCGGCCCCGAACGCGCTGATCTTTACCCCGTCGGCCGGCGAGGGGTCTCTCTCCGGTCCGGTCGCCTCCACCGGCGAGATCCTCGTCACGGGGTCGTACGAGCTGCCGAAGGGACTCGGCTCGCAGGGGCACGCCCACGGAACGACGGACGGCAAAGAGGTCGACGCCGTCCTCATCGACGGTGAGCTCCCGCCCGCGTCTTCCCCCACTCCGATCGCGGCGAGCTCCGCCGTCAGCACCATCAAGCCCGCCGGCGAGGTGATCCGTCCGCCGGCACCCGAGAAGGGCAACCGGCTCATGCTGATCGCCGCCATCGTCGCGGGCGCCCTCGCGCTGGGTCTGGGCACGGCCCTGGTCATCGCCTTCACAGGAAACGTCTTCTGATGCAATCACCCGAAACCGCCGAAGAGATGCTGCGCATCGCCGCCGAAGCCGCCGTGGCCAAGGGCGGTGAGGACCTCGTCGCGCTGAACGTCTCCGAACCGCTTCCGCTCGTGGACATCTTCCTCCTCGTGACCGGCAACAGCGAGCGGAACGTCGCCGCCATCGCCGACGAGATCGAGGACCGTCTCGTCGAGTCCGGACACAAGCGCGTGCGCCGAGAGGGGCGTGCCGAGGCGCGGTGGGTGCTGCTGGACTTCGGCGACCTCATCGTCCACGTCTTCCACCAGGAGGAGCGGGTCTACTACGGTCTGGAGCGCCTGTGGAAGGACTGCCCGGTCGTCCCGATCGAGGTCGCCGGGGCGTCGGCCGAAAACGCCTGACATGGCCACGCACCTGCTGACCGGTGCGGGCTCGGGGATCGGCGCGGCCCTCGCCCGACGGCTCGTGGAGCGCGGCGACGACGTCGTGGTGCTCGCGCGCGATGCGGGACGAGCGCGACAGATCGCCGAGCAGCTCCCCGGGGTCTCGACCCTGGTCGGCGATCTCGCGCAGCCGGGACGCCTCTCGTGGGCGCTCTCGAAGCAGAGCCTGCCCGATCGCATCGATTCCCTGGTGCACGCGGCCGGGGTCGTCGACCTCGGAACGGTGGGGGAGCTCACCCCGGCGCTCTGGGACCAGCAGCTCGCCGTCAATCTCGTCGCCCCGGCGGAGCTCACCCGGCTTCTGCTGCCCGTGCTCCGGGTCTCGCGGGGGCACGTCGTGTTCGTGAACTCCGGCGCCGGGCTCCGGGCGAGCCCGGGGTGGTCGGCCTACGCGGCTTCGAAGCACGGCCTGCGAGCTCTCGCGGACGCGCTCCGGCAGGAAGAGGCCGAGCACGGCCTCCGGGTGACATCGGTCTATCCCGGGCGCACGGCGACGCCCATGCAGGAGCGCGTACACCAGCAGGAAGGTCAGGAGTACGACGCGGCCCGGTTCATCACACCGGAAGCCGTGGCGACGACGATCCTCGCGGCGCTGGATCTCCCGCGGGACGCGCACCTCACGGATCTCACGGTGCGTCCGCAGGGCTGAGCGAGTCAATCACCCCATTCTCCTGCACCTCCTCGTGAGGGTGTCAAGGCCCTTCCCTTCCCTGGCGGGGTATCGGAGGCTCGTCATCAGAGAGTCCTGGAGGGCCGACTGATGTCAGAAGTTCCTGATCCCCGTTTCGTGCTTCACCGCATCACGCCGTCGGAGTGGGTGATCAACGACCTGCGCTATCCCCAGAACGACCCGCGCCATGTCGTCGCCTGCGTCTACGAGCTCGCCGACACCGAGGTCGAGGTCACGTGGCTACGCGATCTTCCGCTGGCGATCCGCTACGGCACGGCGTTCGAGGTGTTGGAGGAGGTCGAGCGGATGCAGGGTGCCAGCCGGGCCACGCGACCCATCGCGATCCCGTCTCGCCCGCCTCTGCTGGACACCTGAGCCGGCTCCGCGTGAGAAAGGGCACCCCTCCGTGAGGAGGCGGTGCCCTTTCGCGCCGTGCTGGTCAGCCGTCGTCGCCGCGGACAGCCGCGCGGTCGGCGTCCGTGCTGTCGATCCGGGCGCCGTCCGCGGGGCAGGGTCAGGAGGCGGCTGTCGCACGTGCGATGCGATCGGAGACCGACCGCCATGCTCCGAACACCGCTTCCAGGTACGGGCTGGCGCAGGTGCGCCCAGAGATGCTCGCGTTGACGGTCATGACGAAAGCCCCGTCGTAGCGGTCGAAGAAGTCGAACACCGTCGATGAGGGTGCGGGGTCGACAGAGCCAGGTGCGGACTCGAACCGCCATCCGAAGTTGTTGCGTTGGGGCAGATACCACTGGTCCCGGAGGACGACGTCGAATCGACCGATTCCCGCAATGTGGAGAGCGATGCTCTCGCCGTTCCGCGGCATCTCGGCGGGAGAGCCGGCGATGATCGATCCGTCGCCTTGGAAGATCTCCGCGAATCGGGACGACAGCATCTCCTGCACGCTGCGCGCGTCGATATCGCTGGACGGCCCGAGGACGTATGACGACGCGTACGTCATGTTCCCGGCAGGAGTGCTTCGACAGGTGCCCTCCCATGCACTTGTCGCCTGGGCGGGGGCGGGGAGTCCGGCGAACCCCAGGGAGATCAGGGCCAGAGTCACCACGATCTTCACGCTGCGTCTCATCTGCTTGTCGTCCTTTCGTCATCGGACACGGCCCGAGCTGGTCTGAGCCGAAAGGCAATCCGATTATTGGACAGGATACAAAAATATGTGCGTCGCGCCGATGGCTCGCAGCGAGCATGCCGGGATGGGACGATCGAGGCGGGATCGTGGGGCGTCGTACCACGGCCACCGCAAACGAGCCACGATGACGTAGCTGCGGGCACTGCAGCCTTCGCACTACGAACCTGATGCTCCGGATCGAACGAGTCCAAGGCGACTCCAGCAAGGAAGCTCTCGCCGAAGCGAACCGCATCATTGAGAAGATGCGTCGGTGGGCGCACGATCCTCACCAGCTTGAACCGCGGTCGCTTGCGCGGGTCGGGACGATGCGATCCGAAGATACGGGATCGGCTAATGACGGACGGGACCACCCACCACATCGATATGACGCGGCCGGGTCATGTTCTGTTCTCGTCGGTTGGCATCAAGCAGGCATTGCGTCGGGGACCGCCCGGCAGCTCGGCACCCCGCCTTGTGTTGGCGGACCCGGGGAACAGTCCCCGGGTCGGGACGCTATCCCTCTAGGCTCCGCGCATACGCGGCCAGGTTCGTCGCGCTCGGGACGACCAAGCGGGCACGTCCGGGCATGACTAATCCCAACCCGGTTAGCTGACTGAGTGCGCGGCTGACGCTCTCTCTGGACGCGCCTATGAGATTGGCGATCTGTGCGTGCGTCATACGGACCAGCAGGCCTCCGCACCGTCGGCGCTCCCCAACCGTAAGTATCGTTTGGGCGAGTCTCAACGGCACCGGACTGAATGTCACCTCAGCGAGACGTGCTTCCAACCACCCGATGCGCTCGCTGACAATAGAAAGGAGCCGAAATGCGATGCGAGGGTCGGCGATGAGGAGTTCCCTCACGTGCCGCGAGTTGATGACGCAGACCTCTGTGTCATCAAGAGCCTCGACGACGTTGTCGCCCATGCGTTGCCCCAACAAGGGCATCTCCCCGAACACAGATCCTTGCCCCAGAATCGCCACGGTGAGTTCCCTGCCTTGACCGCTCGTCCGGAACACGCGCACCCGCCCGGTCCGAAGCACAAACAACAGATCCCGCTCACGCACTGGGTCGAGAACAGTTTCGCCTGGCTTGAACGCTCGCTGCAGCAACTGCTCGTCTAATGCCGCGAACTCTTGAGCACTGAGATCCACAAAAAGATCGGTGTCTCGGAGGCAGTCGAACTCTCTTCGGCTCAAAGGGGTGTTCCTCACCGGCCGCCGCGGAGCCCTCGGTGGCGCGTGTACTTGACTGAGTGTGCTCACCGGATGAGACGACACAAGTCACGAACTGTGATGCGATACCCGAAATACTGCTGCCGCTCTGCGACGTCTGTCACTGAACGGACCATAGTTCTCCGCGTACGGTGGCAGTCCATGCAATCGGAGAACGGCAGCAACACTGAACAAGTTCTCGACACGCATCCTCCCCATCGCATCCGCAGCCCTCGCGGCGGTCTCCCTCCTGGCTATCGCCCCAGCCGCAAGTGCGGCGGAGATGCGTGGAGAGCTCGTCGGGACATTCCAAGGACATGAGGTCACCGCACGGATCGTGGACGCCACGTAGAAGGTGCGCCCGCCGACGTCGTCAAGAAGCCCGCCCCGCTGACGCTCAATACCGCGAAACCGCGCCGGCCTCGCATGGGACGGCGGAAAAGCTCCCGGAGGTCGTCTCCCTCTCGCAACGTCGGCTGATGGACCCTGCCGCGGTGATCGCCGGGCTTCCGCGAGACACGAGGCCGTTGCCGCCAATGGACCGTTACGAACATCTGCAACCAAAACGCGCCGCGAAACTCACGGTCGACACCACCGATGTAGGAGCAAACACCGCATGACCCCTGCATTCACCACCCAGACGCCGACAACGCTGCGCGGGCGGCGAGGACTCACTGAAGAAGCCTCGACGGCCGCGGTCGACGCCGCCTGCCGCAGGCTCAGACTGCCCACGATGCGATCTGTCATGAACGACGCCCTCTCCTACGCCGACCGTGAGCAGCTCTCCTACCGGGGCTTGCTCGCCGAGCTGCTCCTCGCCGAGGTCGACGAACGCTATCGATGGTCCACATCGGCGACGTCGCTGCATTGCACTGCTCCGGCTCGACGGCTGTGGTGACGCCGCGAGCGACGCCACCACAGTTGTCATCAGAGGTTGGTGATGATGTTCGTATCCCAGGCGAGCCACGAGTTCGTGTTGTCGGATGATTGGATACGCACGTGGTTGACCAAATGACCGATGCCGCTGTAGGCCTTGACGGTCACCGGCACACTGACTGTCTCACCGGCGCCGACCGTGACTTGTCCGGTCAGGCCGCTTGCCCCCTCGACCAGGGAGCCCGGGTCTGTCACTGTGGCGCGTCCGGGGGTAATGAAGCGCTGGTCGATATCGACCGTCTCCGTCTCGGCCCCGGAGTTGGTGATGACGATGTCGAACGTATAGCTCGAGCCGGGGCGCACCTTGAACGTGTTATCGACGATCTTGGCGGTGACTTCGTGCTCGACCCAGGTGCCGACGAGTTCGCCCGAGGGCTCGACAGCCTGCGCAGCGGGCGCGATGGCGACGATCGAGGCCGCGACAAGACCCACAGCAGCAGTGGAGAGGAGACGCGAGGTGATTCTGTTCATGAGGTGTGTACCGCTTTCTCCGGACGTTCCGGACTGCCACGGTAGGCAGCAACCGCGCTGTGGTTCAGTGATCAAGATCACGGAACGACGGCTAGTGCAGCCCCAGGCATACTCCTGCATCTGGCACCGAGTCACCCGGACACGCCAACCCGCCGACGCTCCGGAGGGGGACAGCTGAAACTACATCGCGGACGGCGCGGGGACCGAGTTGCATCTGGCACGTGGCATTCGGGTGGTGGTGGTCATGAGGCGGGCGTTGTGGCTTGCGCCGTTGCCATTGCACCGTGCCCGATGAGCCTGGAGACCTGGCCGACCTGCGTCGTGGAGACGCCGGCGGCCGCGCCGTCACTTCCCCTCGGGGGTTGTACCCGGGCACGGGTGGATCGATCTCGGTCACTGCCAGCAACGGCGTATACCGCTGGCATGTGATCGCATCCTGCGCCACGTACTGTGAGGGGAAGTTCTCGATCACTGATCTGACAAGCGGGCTCAGCGGGGGCTTCTCAACGGCCATTGCCTTGTCTAGATCGGTCGCGACGACCAAGCTCAAGGAGCACAGGTACTCAGGGACCTTGTCGGGCGTGGCATCCAACTTCCTGGTCCCCTGTGCGTGGACGGGGCCGAACAACACGATCTGCAAGTTCGGAACAAGGTTGGTGCGGGGGCCTGGGAACTGACCAGGCCCCTCAGCCGGCTATGCGCACTACATGCGCGGCGCCTCGGCCCTCGTGTGCACGTGGGCTCTCGTTGCTTTTCGTCCGAGATAGTCAGAACTCGTCGAAAAACGTGAGTAAGTCGTGAGCGGCCTCGAAACGGTGGTCCGTAGAAACACGAAAACCCCTGGAGAACCAGGGGTTTTTCGTGGACCTGAGGGGACTCGAACCCCTGACCCCCTGCATGCCATGCAGGTGCGCTACCAGCTGCGCCACAGGCCCAGACGCTGCTCCGGAGTGCTCCAGGCAACGTGAAAACACTACTACACGAATCCGCATCCGCACCAATCGGGACGGGCCACCCGGGCGCGTCGGGGCCCGAGGAACATCCGGAGGACCCACGACGTTCGATCCACCGTGAGCACTCTCGACAGCATCGTGATCGGCGCCGGCCAGGCCGGGCTGTCTGCGTCGTTCCACCTGCGCCGCCGCGGGATCGAGCACGTCGTCCTGGATGCCGATGCTCGCGCCGGGGGAGCGTGGCAGCACCGGTGGGACGCCCTCACGATGCGCGACGTGCACGGGGTCGCCGAGCTCCCGGGCGACACCGCGCCGCCGCGGGACGAGCGGCGGGCCAACATCGCGGTACCGGAGTACTTCGCCGCGTACGAGAAGGCCCATGAGCTGCCGGTGCTGCGGCCGGTGCACGTCCGCCGGGTCCACGATGACGACGGCGTCCTGGTCGTCCAGGCCGACGAGGGGGAGTGGCGCACCCGCACCCTCGTCAACGCGACGGGCACCTGGACGCAACCCTTCCTCCCGCACTATCCGGGGATGGAGACGTTCCTCGGAGAGCAGTTCCACACCGTCGACTACCCGGGCCCCGAGCACTTCCTCGGCAAGCGGGTGCTGGTCGTCGGCGGCGGTGCGTCCGCCGTGCAGTTCCTCGGTGCCCTCGCTCCGCTCACCGAGACCCTCTGGGTCACCCGACGCCCACCCGTCTGGCGCGACGACGATTTCACGCCGGAGGCCGGGGCCGCCGCGGTCGCGCTCGTCGAGAAGCGCGTGGCGGCCGGCCTGCCCCCGGAGAGCGTGGTCAGTGTCACGGGTCTCATGCTGCGACCGCAAGAACGCGAAGCGGAGCGCCTCGGGGCCTATGCCGACCGTCGACCGCTCTTCCAGCGCATCGAGCCCGACGGCGTGCGCTGGGCCGACGGATCGTTCGAGCGGGTGGACGTGATCCTGTGGGCGACGGGGTTCCGGCCGGCCATCGGCCACCTCGCCCCGCTCCACCTGCGCAGTGCCGCGGGCGGAATCCAGCTCGACCGCGGCGGCCGCGGTACGACGGCGGTGGCCGACCCCCGGGTGCAGCTCGTCGGGTACGGCCCGTCTGCGAGCACCATCGGTGCGAACCGGGCGGGGCGGGCCGCGGCGGCCGGTGTCGTCCGCGCGCTCGCGATGACGGGAGCCGCGGTCTCGTCCTGATCGTTTCGTCGTCCGGCGCATCCTGTGGATACGCTGGGAGGCATGCTGCGCATCGTCCTGACCGTCGTCTGGCTGCTGCTCTCCGCGTGGCTCGTGGTGTGGGTGGGGGAAGGCCTGTTCGGTGTGAACCAGCGCGAGTCGATCCTCCCCTTCGCGAGCGACGACGGCCCGGGCGGACCGATCGTGATCGGCGTCGCCTGGGGCCTGCTGCTCACCTTCGGCGGATCGATGTCGGGTCTGGCACGGCGCAAGAAGCTCCGCGGGCCGGCGCAGATCGGTGTCGGCACCATCGTCGAGATGTCCCGCACCGGCGTCACCGTGAACGACGTCCCGCAGTACGACCTCTTCATCCGGGTCAGCCCCAGCATCGGCGACGACTTCATCGGACAGCTGCGCATGCTGCTCGACGCCGGCGACGTCGGAGCCCTGCAGGTCGGGCAGCCCGTCCCCGTCCGCTACAACGTGGATGACCCCGACACGGTCGAGCTCGCCGACCTCAGCGACCCGAGCGTCCGGGAGGCGATGCTGCAGTGGCGCATCGACCGCGGCCTCATCGACCCGTCCCAGGTCCGCGCGCGCACGACGGGGATCCAGGTGCCCGCGTCCGTGGTGGGGGTGCGTCCGACCGGGCGGCGCCGTGAGGGGCAGAGCGAGCTCGCGCTGACGGTGCTCGTTGCCCCCGAGGGAGCAGAGCCGTGGGAGGCCGACACCACCGTGTTCGTCTACCCGCAGGCCGTGTCGCGCCTGCAGGTGGGAGCGCCGATCTGGGCGTTCTACCAGCGGGAGGATCCGCACACGGTCGCCGTCACCATCGAGAAGGAGGCGGCACGATGAACCCCCTCGACACGCTGATGTGGCTGGTGAACTTCCCCGCCGCGCACGGCTATGCGATGGTCTTCATCGCGGCGTTCTCGATCCTCGGGCTGTTCGCGATGTCCGCGCGAGGCGTGACTGCCGGCGGCTCGCTGCGGGCGGTACGCGAGCGGGAGGGTCTGGTTCCGGCGGGCACGCGATCCAGGGGCAGCATCGGCGGCGCCGCGGTCCGCGTGCTTTTCCGCGTCCTGGCCTTCGTGATGCTCGGCTCCCTCATCATCGGCATCCTGAGCCTGACCGGTGTGCCGGTGACCCGCGCGTACATCTTCGAGAACGGCCGTCCCACCACCGGCACGGTGGACGGCGACTGGGTGACGTTCACGGCCGCGGATGGCACCGAGTACACGCTGGAGAGCGACTTCTTCACTCCGGCCGTGTACCCGGACCGTGACGCGTGGCTCCCGAGCGGAGCGCCCGTGGTCGTGCGGTACCTGCCCGCGCACCCTCAGGCCTTCGTCATCGACAGTTCGCAGATCCCGGACTGACGTCGGTGAGGGCGCGTAGGGTGAAGACATGTCGCGCATCCTCGTCTTCGGCGGCCACGGCCGCATCGCCCTGCTGCTCGCCCCGCTCCTCGTCGCCCGCGGTCACGAGGTCACAGGGGTGATCCGGAACCCCGATCACGTGTCCGAGGTGGAGGAGGGTGGCGCGATCGCGCTCGTGGCCGACATCGAGACCATGGACGTCGACGCCCTCACCGAGATCATCCGCGGGCATGACGCGGTGGTGTGGTCGGCGGGCGCCGGGGGTGGGAGCCCCGAGCGCACCTACGCCGTCGACCGGGACGCGGCGGAGCGGACCATGGACGCGGCCGAGCGCGCCGGTGTGCGGCGGTACGTCCTGGTGTCGTGGATCGGGTCCACGGCCGACCACGGAGTCCCGGAAGAGGACTCCTTCTTCCCATACGCCGATGCGAAGTGGGCTGCCGACGAGCACCTCCGCGCTTCCGGCCTCGACGGGACGATCCTCGGCCCCGGCACGCTGACCTTCGACGACCCGACCGGACGCATCCGCATCGATCCGGAGGGGCGCGGCGAGGTCTCGCGCGCCGACGTCGCGGCAGTCATCGTCGCGACCCTGGAGGACCCGGGCACGATCGGGCGCACGATCCGCTTCGGCAACGGCGATGAGGAGACTTCGGTTCCGATCGCCGAGGCGATCGCACGCTGAGAGCGATGAAGCAGGGCCGGTCACGGGTGCGGCGGGGCGTCGGCGCTGCACTCGTCCTGCTTGCCCTCACGGGAGGTGCCTGCGTGTCGGCGGCTGCACAGTCCAGCCCGGAGCCCGCTGCAGAGGCGGTGTCGGTGCAGGCCGCAGAACCGGACGCGTTCCGAGAGCAGGCCGCCGCCCTCGTCGCGGACATGAGCACCGCGGATCAGGCGTCATCCATCGTGATGGGACACATCGGCGGGACCGATCCGGCAGCGCTGCATGACTACATGAAGTCGGGGCTCGGAGGGTTCATCCTCATGGGCGGCAACATCCCGGCCACGGAAGCGGAACTCCGCACGCTGACGTCAGCACTGGCGATCGATCCCGCGCTCCCGCCGCTGATCGCGGCGGATCAGGAGGGCGGCATCGTGTCGAGACTGCCGTGGGACACGTACGCGGCGTCGCCGATGCTGAAGAATCGCCCGGTGGACGAGACGGAGGCCGCGTTCGCCGCGCGCGGCGCGCTCGTCGCCCGCGCCGGGATCACTGTCGACTTCGGCACCGTCGCCGACGTCCCCGCGGACCCCGGCTCGTTCATCTTCGCCCGGGCCCTCGGCGCCGATCCGGAGGGTGCCGCCGCTCGCACCGCCGCCGCGACGGAGGGCCAGGAGCACTTCGTCGCGTCCACGCTCAAGCACTTCCCCGGGCACGGAGCGGCACCGGGCGACTCCCATCACGCGATCCCGAGCACCAGCATGACGAAGGCCGCCTGGCGCGAAGCGGACGGCGTCCCGTTCGCCGCCGGCATCGAAGCCGGCGCCTCGTTGCTCATGTACGGCCATCTCGCGTACACCGCCGTGGACTCCCGTCCGGCGTCGCTCTCCGCCGAGTGGCATCGCATCGCGCGAGAAGAGCTCGGGTTCGACGGCGTGGCCGTGACGGACGACCTCGGCATGCTGCTGTCCTCGGGGGATCCGGCCTACGCCGACCCCGTCGCGAACGGCGTC
The DNA here is from genome assembly GCF_002478345.1 of Microbacterium sp. UBA7513. Lineage (NCBI taxonomy): Bacteria > Bacillati > Actinomycetota > Actinomycetes > Micrococcales > Microbacteriaceae > Microbacterium > Microbacterium sp. UBA7513. Next base: position 142,301 of record NZ_DLNJ01000023.1, on the reverse strand, counting down.
GCCGCGGTCGCAGCCGGCAACGACCTCGTGCTCATGATCGCGGGGTCCACGGCGCAGACCGCGACCGAGATGGCCGCGGGGATCGCCGCGGCCGTCGACGCCGGGACGCTCCCCGCCGAGCGACTGGAGGACGCGGCGACCCGAGTGCTCGCCCTGCGGCTGCAGCTCGCCGCAGCGTCGTCGTCGTGGGCGGTCTGCGGGGACTGCGCCGTCCGCTGACGCTCAGGCTGCGGCGCGCTCGTCCGGGCCGAGCCAGGCGGTGAGGAGGGCGGCGCGGAGGCCGGCGCCGCGGTCTGCGAAACCACGCTGGCGCCGGACGTACTCGGCCTTGCCCTCCGGCGTCTCGATGCGTACCGGTTCGACGTCCCACGCCGACAGGTCGTACGGGGCGGCCTGCATGTCGAGCAGTCGGATGTCGCGCGCCAGCTCGAACGCGTCCAGTAGCAGTTCTCCGGGAATGAGCGGGCCGAGTTTCATCGCCCACTTGTACAGGTCCATGCCGGCGTGCAGACAGCCGGGCTGTTCGAGGAGCGGCTGATCCTCTCTCGTCAGTGCCGCGCGGTTGCGAGGCGCCGCCTCCGGAGTGAAGAACCGGAAGGCGTCGAAGTGCGTGCAGCGGAGATCGTGGCCCTCGACCACCGCGTCCGTGCCCTCCTGCCCGAGCCGCAGGGGGACGGCATGCCGATGCTCCGCGGCACGGTAGACCATCGCCCACTCGTGCAGGCCGAAGCAGCCGAACTGCCCGGGCCGGGAGCCGGTGCGGCGCAGCATCAGCGAGACGAGGCGAGCGAGCTCCGGCTTCTCGGCGGCGAAGCGCTGGGCGTCGGGGATCGCGCCGCCGGGTGTGATCCCGGGGGAGTACCAGCGCCATGTCACTCGCTCGGATGCGTCCTGCAACTCCACGCCCGCCCCCGGGTGCCATCGCCGGAGCTGTGCGGGCTTATAGCCGTAGTAGGTGAAGAGGAAGTCCCACACGGGGTGCTTCTCGCTGCGCGCCACACGGTCTCGGTGCTCCGCCGTCAGCGCGTCGGCCCGTTGCCGATGCGCGTCCTCGCGCTGCAGCCAGTCGTCACGCCTGAGGATCATGTCAGCGCAGGATGCCCGCATCGCCGAGCTGGTCGCGGAGGCCAGCGCCGTCCTCTGCGCTCACCCACGGAGCCTCGTCCGCGTCATGGGATTCCATCTCGGCGCGACCGCCGGCGAGCACCGCCTCCGCGGGCAGCAGCCGTCGGATCGCGACACCCGCGACGGAATCCGGGTACTCCTCCTGGAACTGCGTGTAGATGGCCTCGTCATGCTGGCCGTCGTCGCCGATCAGCAGCCATTTGACGTCCGGGAACTCGGTGGCCAGCCGACGGAGATTCGTGAGCTTGTGCTCGCGACCGCTGCGGAACCAGCGGTCGTGCGTGGGACCCCAGTCGGTCAGCAGCAGCGAGCCGGCGGGGAAGAGGTGCCGACCGAGGAACCGCGACAGGGTGGGGGCGACGTTCCAGGCGCCGGTGGAGAGATAGATCATGGGGGCGCCGGGGTGCTGCCGGAGAAGCTGATCGAGCAGAACCGCCATCCCGGGCACAGGAATGCGTGCGTGCTCGTCGACGACGAACGAGTTCCAGAAGGCGATGAAAGGGCGGGGGAGCGCCGTGACCATGACGGTGTCGTCGACGTCCGACACGACACCGAACCGGGTGGCCTCCGCGACGACGAAGGCCCGGGCCTCGATGGGCTCCTGCCCCTCGACAGTGATCGTGAAGGTCTGCCAGCCGGGGTCGAGCTCGGCGCGGATGACGGTGTCGATGACGCCGCCGCGGTCGGCGACCACCCGATGCGTGCTGTCGCCGACATGCACGTCGACCGAGGCGAAGCCCACGGGGATGCCGACGAAGCTGCGCCAGCCGCGGATGCTCGCCGGTTCCCCGTCGCGACCGGGGCGCTGCGGCGGGACGATCAGGACGCGACCGAGCACGCGGACCCACCCGGGGCCGCCGTAGCCCGGGAAAGGCAGCACGGTGGCGTTCCGGCCGCGGCGGCGCGCTCGTCCCTCGCGCCACACGTGCAGGCGGTGCTCGAGACGGGCGAACCAGTGGATCCTGGGCGCCGGGGGTGCGGGGGCCATTGCCTCAGTCTTTCACGTCGGCGTCGGACTCCGCCGCAGGGGCCTCCAGATGACGAGCTTCCAGGCGGTGCAGCAGCCGCTTGCCCAGGTAGGCGAGCACGAGGAACAGGGCGATGACCCCGACGAACAGGTAGCCCGCGAAGTGCACGCGGTCGACGAGCTCACGGAAGCTCCCGGCCGCCAGTGAGGTCACGCTCACGTAGGCCGAGGCCCAGATGATGCAGGCCGGGGTCGTCCAGGCCAGGAAGCGCCGGTAGGGGTACTCGCTCATCCCGACCGTGAGAGGGACGAGGGAGTGGAGGACAGGGAGGAAGCGGGAGAGGAAGATGGCGATGCCGCCGCGTCGCGCGAGGTAGTTCTCCGCGCGGACCCAGTTGTGCTCCCCGATCCGCCGCCCGAGCCAGGAGGCACGGATGTAGGGGCCGAGCCAACGGCCGAGCCAGAAGCCGATGCTCTCTCCGATGAGGGCGCCAACGACGACGGCCACACCCATCGCGATGCCCTCCAGAGGGGTGGCGACGCCCATCGAGGCGATGATGACGATCGTGTCGCCCGGGACGATGAGGCCGATGAGGATGCTCGTCTCTAGCATGACGGCGAGACCTGCGACCAGCGTGCGCGTGACCGGATCGATCGACTGCACGGTGTCGAGGAGCCAGAGCAGGAGGTCGTCCACCCCATGAGGATACGGGAGCGGCCCGGTCCTAGGCTGGAAAGGTGCCCGACCGCCTGAGCTCCCGACCGCTGCCGTCCTGGGTGGCTCCGGAGCGTCTCTTCCCGGCGCTCGCGGCGCGGCGGTCGGACGTGTTCTGGCTCGATGCGGGCGCTGACGCCGTCGAGGGATGGAGCTTCCTTGGCACCGGCGTCGCCGAACCGTTCCCGGAGGACGTGCGCCTGGATGCCGGGTCCGTCGAGGCGGGGATGCCGCCGTTCCGCGGGGGATGGGTCGGCTGGCGGGACTACGAGAGCGGAGCCGCGCGCGCGGGGGCGCCGGTCGCCATCGACCCGGAGCCGGAAGCCCGGACGTGGCTGCGCGTGACCAGGGCCGTGGCGTTCGACCACGCCGCGCACCGCCTGTGGCTTCTAGCCCCGGAGGAAGAGGGGGAGGGCTGGCTGGAGAGTCTCCTGGCCGCCACCAGTCTCGAGACGCCGACGCCGCGGGCAGTGGAGGACCGACACGTCGCCGAGGCCCGCCATACACCCGCCGCGTACGAGCAGCTCATCGAGCGCTGCCGTGACCTCATCCACGCGGGGATCGCCTATCAGCTCTGCCTCACGACGCGGTTCACCGTGCCAGGGACCCACGACCCCGTCGCCGTCTACGAGCGGCTCCGGGCGGCGACCCCTGCCCACCATGGCGGATTCCTGCGCATCGGGGGACGTGCGCTCCTCAGCGCCAGCCCCGAGCAGTTCCTCCACGCCGGCGGTGGGGTCATCCGCACCCGTCCCATCAAGGGGACCCGTCCTCGGGGCGCCGATGCCGCGACCGATGCCGCGCTCGCCGCAGAGCTCGCCGCGGATCCGAAGGAGCGGGCCGAGAACGTCATGATCGTCGACCTCATGCGCAACGACCTCTCCCGGGTGTGCGTGCCGGGGTCGATCCGGGTCGAAGGGCTCTGGGAGGTCGAGAGCTATCCGGCCGTGCATCAGCTCGTCAGCACCGTCAGCGGCACGGCCGCGGAGGGGACCACGGTCGGGGCGCTGCTGGAGGCGGCATTCCCCGCCGGAAGCATGACCGGAGCGCCGAAGCTGTCGGCGATGACGCAGCTGCACGAGCTCGAAGGAGGCCCGCGCGACATCTACGCCGGCTGCTTCGGCTACATCGGCGTGGACGGTGCGCTCGACCTCGCGATGGTGATCCGCAGCATCGTCGTGGACGAGGAGGCCGCGTTCGTCGGAGCCGGTGGCGGGATCACCTGGGGATCGGTTCCCGCAGCCGAGGCGCGTGAGGTCGCCACGAAGGCACGCGCCCCCCTCGCGGCGCTCGGCGCGGAAATGCCCGCCACCTGGCGTTCCGATATCCTGAACTGATCCCGTTTTTCCCTTCAGATTGGTCGTGCGTTCGTTGTCCGAGAACATGTCCACCGCTCCCGTCGACGAGGAGTTCTCCTCGCCGCACGCCATCCAGGCCAAGTGGCAGAAGTACTGGGCGGAGCACGAGACGTTCCTCACGGGCGGCGACGAGGACACGCGGCCGCGGCGCTACGTGCTGGCGATGTTCCCGTATCCCTCCGGTGACCTGCACATGGGGCACGCGGAGAACTACCTGTACTCCGACATCGTCGCCCGCTTCTGGCGACACCGCGGTCACAACGTCCTGAACCCCATCGGGTGGGACTCCTTCGGTCTGCCCGCGGAGAACGCCGCGATCCGCCAGGGCGCCGACCCGCGCGAGTGGACGTACCAGAACATCGCGCAGCAGAAGGTGGGCTTCCAGCAGTACGGCGTCTCGTTCGACTGGAGCCGGGTGCTGCACACGTCCGACCCCGAGTACTACCGCTGGAACCAGTGGCTGTTCCTGAAGATGTACGAGCGCGGCCTGGCGTACCGGAAGAAGAGCCCGGTGAACTGGTGCCCCAACGACCAGACGGTGCTGGCCAACGAGCAGGTCGTCGACGGGCGCTGCGAGCGCTGCGGCTACGAGGTCGTCAAGAAGAAGCTCACCCAGTGGTACTTCCGCATCACCGACTACGCGGACCGCCTGCTCGATGACCTGAACCAGCTCGAGGGGTTCTGGCCGCACAAGGTGCTGCAGATGCAGCGCAACTGGATCGGCCGCTCCGTCGGCGCCGACGTCGACTTCCGCATCGAGGGGCGCGAGGAGCCGGTGACGGTGTTCTCGACGCGCCCCGACACCCTGCACGGGGCGACGTTCTTCGTCGTCGCCCCCGACGGCGACCTGGCCGCCGAGCTCGCCGCCGACGCCGAGCCCGAGGTGCGTGAGCGCTTCCAGGCCTACCTGGCCGAGGTGCAGAAGACCACCGACATCGATCGGCAGTCCACCGACCGCCCCAAGACGGGCGTGTTCCTGGGCCGTTACGCGATCAATCCGGTCAACGGCGAGAAGCTGCCGATCTGGGCCGCCGACTACGTGCTGGCCGACTACGGCCACGGCGCCGTCATGGCGGTCCCGGCACACGACCAGCGCGACCTCGACTTCGCACGCGCGTTCGACCTGCCGGTCAAGGTCGTCGTCGACACCACTGCTCCGGTCACCGGTGCCATGCCGGTCATCGAGGTGGACGAGGACGGCGTCCCGATCGATGCGGATGCCGCGCTCGACGAGCAGAACCCGGCGAAGACCGGCGTCGCGCTCACCGGCGAGGGGCGCATGATCAACTCCGGTCCGCTCAACGGCCTCTCGAAGCGCAACGCGATCGCGCGCGCCATCGAGCAGCTGGAGGCCACGGGGACGGGTCGGGCGGCGAAGAACTACCGCCTGCGTGACTGGCTGATCTCGCGCCAGCGCTTCTGGGGCACGCCGATCCCGATGCTGCACGCCGAGGACGGCCGGATCATCCCGGTTCCCGAGGAGCGGCTGCCCGTGAAGCTGCCGAGCGTGGAGGGCCTGGACCTCAAGCCGAAGGGGACCTCGCCGCTGGGCGGCGCGGAGAGCTGGGTGCGCACGACCGACCCGGAGACGGGCGACCCGGTACTCCGGGACCCCGACACGATGGACACCTTCGTCGACAGCTCCTGGTACTTTCTCCGGTTCCTGTCGCCGAACAGCGACACGGTGGCGTTCGACCCGGCCCAGGCGGCGCGCTGGGCCCCGGTGGACTCGTACATCGGCGGCGTCGAGCACGCGATCCTGCACCTGCTCTACGCCCGCTTCATCACGAAGGTCCTCTTCGACATGGGGCTGATCGACTTCACCGAGCCGTTCTCGAACCTGATCAACCAGGGCATGGTGCTGCTCGACGGACAGAAGATGTCGAAGAGCAAGGGCAACCTGGTGCTGTTCCAGGAGGAGCTCGACGCCCACGGCGCCGACGCCCTGCGCGTCGGTCTGGCCTTCGCCGGTCCGGTGGAGGACGACAAGGACTGGGCGGATGTGTCGACCACCGGCGCGCAGAAGTTCCTCGCGCGCGCCCTGCGGATCGCGCACGAGGTCGCGAGCCCGGTCGACGTCGTCTTCGACGGCGGCGACGCGGCGCTGCGCCGTGCGACGCACAAGCTGCTCGCCGAAGCGCCCGCCCTGGTCGAGCAGACCAAGTTCAACGTGCTCGTCGCCCGTCTGATGGAGCTGGTCAACGTGACCCGCAAGACGATCGACGGCGCTGCCGGTGCCGCCGACCCCGCCGTCCGCGAGGCGGCGGAGACCATCGCCGTCATGCTCGACCTGATCGCCCCGCACACCGCGGAGGAGATGTGGGAGATCCTGGGGCACGAGCCGTCCGTCGGACTCGTGTCGTGGCGCTCCGCCGACCCGGCGCTGCTCGTCGAGGACACCGTCACCGCGGTCGTGCAGATCGGCGGCAAGGTGCGCGCGCAGCTGGAGGTGCCGGCACGCATCGGCGAGGCCGAGCTCGAGGCGATGGCCCGGGCGGACGAGCGCGTCATCCGGTCGACCGGCGATCGCGAGATCGTCAAGGTCGTCGTGCGGGCCCCCAAGATCGTCAGCATCGTCGTCAAGGGCTGAGCCCTCGGCGTGCGAGGAGGCCGTGCGGGAAGGGATGATCCTCGGACCAGGCCCCGATCGGGAACGGCTGTCCTCCACGACGAGTCCCTTCTGCGCGTGTCTTCACGGTTGCTGTGCCCGGAGCCGAGAGGCGGTGGGCGCGGAGCTTAGGGTGACCGGATGACCTCGTCCCCGCCTCCGCCTCCTCCGGCCCGTCGGAGGTTCCGCCTCGGGCTCGGCGCGGCGGTCGTGCTGGCGATCGTCGCGCTCTCCACCGCCGTCGGCCTCGGCCTGATGCAGGGCCAACCGTCGTCCGTCGAGGCCGTTCCGCTTGCGGAGAGCTCCGCGTCGGTCGAGCCCGCGCCCGGGGAGATCTACGTGCACGTGCTCGGGGCAGTCGTGCGCCCGGGCCTGTACGTCCTGCGCACCGACTCCCGGGTCGTCGATGCTCTCGCGGCCGCCGGCGGGTCGACGGATGCTGCCGACCTCGCGGGGGTCAACCTCGCCCGACGTGTCGAGGACGGGGAGCAGATCCTCGTCCCGGTCGTGGGTGCCGTCACCGACCCCTCGGCTGCGCCTCCCGGCGACGGGACGGTCGATCTGAACACGGCGGATCAGGCCGCTCTGGAGGAGCTCCCGGGAATCGGACCGGCGCTGGCCGAGCGCATCGTCGCGTGGCGCGAGGACAACGGTCGGTTCCGCACGGTGGACGACCTCCTGGCAGTGCCGGGGATCGGGGAGAAGGTCCTGGAGGGGCTGCGCGACGCGGTGCGCGTGTGAGAGTCGCCTACCCCTGGGGATCGCAGGTCAGCGTGGCATCTGTGATCACCTGGGTCGCCAGCTCCCGCTCGGACTCAAGCGGATCGCGTCCGTCGACCAGGAGCTGAACGCTCTCATCGGACAACTCGGAGTCGTAGACGTACTGCCCGACGCAGGGATAGAAGTCCGGCATGTCGTCATAGGTCGTCAGGCCGTTCGACCGGTTGATCTCCTCCGCGGACGCCCCGATCTCCTCGGGCGTCGGACGGCTCTCACTGGCGCTGCTCGGCGCGTCGGATGGCTGGGCGCTGGCCGAGGGAGCGCTTTCGGCGGGCAACGCGCCGTTCAGCGCCGAGGAGGCCAGCACGAGCGACACGATGAGCACGATGACCCCGATCACGGCGCCGACGACCGACACGACCATGCCGACGATCGACGGCCACTTCGCGGCGCTTTTCGTGAACAACCCGACCAGCGACACGACGAACCCGGCGAACAGGATCACCGCGCCGACCACGAACAACACGGGGATGAAGGCGAGAATGGCGCCGAGGACGGCCAGGCCCAGCCCGATGAACCCGAGGACCGGCGCCGGCCGAGAAGCAGCGTCAGGGACCTGGTGCGCCGGGGCGGCCGACCCGTATGTCGGCGCCTCGGGATGAGGCGGCGAGGGATTCGTCGGAGCTGAAGTGGGAGCGTACGCGTCCGTCCACCGTGCTCCGTCCCACCACCGCTGGCGCCCGGAACCATCGTCGTACCACCCGGCCGGGACACTCATGCGCTCTCCTCCTCGTTGCGGCAGCGTCTGCCGCGCGCGAGTACCCAGGCTACCCAATCGCCTCGGACGAGGCCGTCACCGCGTCGGTCGCCTCCGACGCCGGCGGTCTCTGCCATCGGAGAAGTGCTCCTCCACACCCTGACTTCCAGGGTCGTTGTCCTCTGCTCCTGCGGCGGCGGTCGCGGCGGGCGGAGCGGGAGTCAGCGCGACTCTAGCGTGATCGGATGCATGAGCTGCCGTGTTCGTCCCCGGGGTCCGAGTGGGGATCCGCGATGACGCGCGACCTTCGCCTGCTGCCGGTGGCGCTCGGTGCCTGGGGTGTGGCCCTGGTCTGCGTGTTCCTGCCGGGAACGGCGGGGTGGCTGGTGGGGGGATGCCTGGCAGCCGCGGTGGTCATCGGCGCCGCGCTCGCGATCCGGCACCGCGCAGTCGCGACGATCGGGGGACTGGTCATCGTGGTGCTCGCGACAGCGGCAGCCGTGGCGTTCACCGTCCTCGTACAGTCCGCGGACCGTGACGCCGTGCACGCGTGGGGAGGCAGAGCCGTCGAAGCGGCGGGGCAGGTGTCGTCATCGGCGTCCGTGGGACGCGATGGGCGTCTGTGGATGGACGTGCAGCTGCGCGGCATCGGTGCGCCCGGAGCCGTGGCGCCGGCGGCCGGTCCAGTGCGCATCGGCATCGAGGAAGGGGAGGGGTTCGTCCTCGGCGCGCAGGTGCGGGTGACCGGTGAGAGTGCGGAAACGGATCCGGGGGAGCGGGCAGCCCTCGTCGTCTTCGTCACCGCCGGAACGGTGGAACAGTCCGCACCCGGCGTCTTCGGATTCGCAGCCGACCTCCGCCGTTCGTTCGTCGAGCGCGCGACGCGGCTCCCCGAACCCGGCGCCGGACTCCTCCCGGGGCTGGCGGTGGGCGACACCACCGCCGTGCCCGTCGCCGTCGACGCCGACATGCGCACGAGCGGTCTCAGCCACCTCACCGCCGTGTCCGGGGCGAACTGCGCGGTCGTCGTCGCTGCGGTGTTCGGGATCGTGGCGTTGAGCGGTGGAACGCGAGCGCTGCGGGTCGTGCTCGCCGCCCTCGCCCTGGCGGCCTTCGTCGTGCTCGTGACGCCGGAGCCGAGCGTCATCCGGGCCGCCACGATGGCCGCGGCGGGCATGCTGTCGATCCTCGTCGGGCGGCCGAGCGCAGGGGCCGGAATCCTGGCCCTGTGCGTGGCCGTGCTCCTCGTCGCCGATCCCTGGCTCGCATCGACGCCGGGATTCGCGCTGTCCGCGGTGGCCTCCGGGTCCCTCATCCTGCTGGCCCCAGCGCTGGCGAACGGGATCGGACGCTGGCTACCCGGTCCGCTCGCCCTGGCGATCGCCGTGCCCCTGGCGGCGCAGCTCGCGTGCGCGCCCGTGATCGCGCTGTTCGCGGAGCAGCAGTCGCTCGTCTCGGTCGTCGCGAACCTCCTCGCCGAGCCGGCGGCGCCGATCGCGACGGTGATCGGGCTCGTCGCCTGTCTCGCTGCGCCTCTCCCACCCGTCGCGGATCTGCTCGCGGCGTGCGCCTGGCTGCCGTCTGCGTGGATCGCGGCCGTCGCCCATGTCACTTCCGGGCTCCCTGGCGCTCAGGTGCTCCTCCCCGCGGGGCTCGGCAGCGCTGCCCTCGTTGCGCTGGTGACCGTCGCGATCGCCATCGTGTGCTGCCGCGGAAGGCCGGGCCCCCGGGGGGTCGCGCGCCCGGACGTCGTGACGGTGCGGTCTCGTCCGCCGGGGCTCTCGACGTCCGGCGGCGTCCTCACCATCGTCCGATGCGTGGCGGCCGGCGTTCTCATCGTTGTGGCGTCCGTCGGTGCTTCCCGCGTGCTGGTCGACGGTCCGCTCGCCCCGCTCGTGACGCCGCACGGGTGGGTGATCGCCGCATGCGACGTGGGCCAGGGCGATGCGATCCTGGTGCGTTCGCAGGACGCGATCGCGCTCATCGACACGGGACCGGACGCGGGTGCGCTCGATGCCTGCCTCCGCTCGCTGAGCATCGACCGCATCGATCTGCTCGTGCTCACGCATTTCGACGCGGACCACGTCGGGGGTGCGGCCGTGCTCGAAGGGCGGGTGGGTACGGTGCTGCACGGACCGCCCGCCGATGACGCCGATACGCGCGTGCTCGACGACCTGGCGCGGGCGGGCGCTGCCCTCCGTCCGGTCGGCGCCGGGGACCGGGGCGCTCTCGGCCAAGCGTCGTGGCGAGTGCTCTGGCCGCGGAAGGACAGCGTCGCCTTCCCACCGGGCAACGATGCGAGCGTCGTCACCGAGTTCGCCGGGGGAGGAGTGCCCCGTGCCCTGTTCCTTGGCGATCTCTCCGCGGCCCCGCAACGTGCGCTGCTCCGCGGTACGCCGCTGACACGATACGACGTGCTGAAGGTCGCCCACCACGGCAGCGCTGACCAGGAGCCGGCCCTCTACGAGGCTCTGCAGCCGAGCGTGGCGCTCATCACGGTCGGCGCGGAAAACGACTACGGGCACCCGCGTCGGGAGACCCTCGATCTTTTGTCGGCGCTCGGCGCGCAGGTCTACCGCACCGATCACGACGGCCGCACGCTGCTCGGCGTCGAGGACCATGCCCTCCGCGTCTGGACCGATGGCGCGCCGCCCTGAGTCGGGTGTCCGACACCGCCGGTAGGCTGGTCCCATGGCAGCTTCCCGTCCTCCCTCCCGCGGCGGCGCGAAGGCCACGAAGATCCCGCAGGTGTCGTGGCGAGAGCCTCACCCCGCGCCGCTGGTGCTCGTCTCGGGCCCGGAAGAGGTCTGCGCCGAACGCGCGATCGCCGGGGTGCGCGACTACCTCCGTGCCGAGGATCCGGCGCTCGAGGTCAGCGACGTCCGTGCCGACGACTACGCTCCCGGCACGCTGCTCTCCCTGACCTCGCCGTCGCTGTTCGGAGAGCCGCGACTGGTCCGCGTGTCCGGCGTGGAGAAGTGCTCCGACGCGTTCCTCCAAGAGGCCATCGGGTATCTGGAGAACCCGCAGGAGGGGGCGACCGTCGTCCTGCGGCACACCGGAGCCAGCGTCCGCGGGAAGAAGCTCCTCGACGCCCTCCGCGCGGGGACCGGCGGCGGGATCGAGATCGCCTGCCCCGCCATCAAGCGCGACGGCGACCGGGTCGACTTCGCGGCGGGGGAGTTCAAGGCGGCCAAGAAGCGCATCGCTCCGCCGGCACTCCGAGCGCTCGTCTCGGCATTCGCCGACGACCTCACCGAGCTCGCCGCTGCATGTCAGCAGCTCATCGGCGATGTCGACGGCGACATCACCGAAGAGGTCGTCACCAAGTACTACGGCGGCCGGGTCGAGGTGTCGGCGTTCGTCGTCGCCGACACCGCCATCGCTGGCCGATACGGTGAGGCTCTCGTGGCGCTCCGCCACGCCCTGTCCTCCGGCGCAGACCCGGTGCCGATGGTCGCCGCGTTCGCGATGAAGCTGCGCACGATGGCGCGCGTCGCCGGCAACCGTGAACCCAGCAGGCAGCTCGCCCAGCGCCTCGGGATGAAGGACTGGCAGGTAGACCGCGCGCGCCGCGACCTGGCGGGATGGAACGAGCGCTCCCTGGGAATGGCGATCCAGGCGACTGCGCGCGCCGACGCCGAGGTCAAGGGTGCAGCGCGCGACCCCATCTTCGCGCTTGAGCGCATGGTGACGGTCATCGCCACCCGTGAGCCGTTCGGGGGCTAGGGCTCTCGCCCCCGGAAAGCAGAAAGCCCGCCTCACGAGGAGACGGGCTTTCCGGAAGTCAGAAGCTCAGAGAGCGGCGACCTGCTTGGCGATCGCCGACTTGCGGTTCGATGCCTGGTTCTTGTGCAGCACACCCTTGCTGACGGCCTTGTCGAGCTTGACCGAGGCCTTCTTCAGGCTCTTCTCTGCTGCGGCCTTGTCGCCGGCGGCGACGGCCGCGCGGGTCTGGCGGACGAGAGTCTTCAGCTCGCTCTTCACGGCCTTGTTGCGCGCGTGAGCCTTCTCGTTGGTCTTGTTGCGCTTGATCTGCGACTTGATGTTTGCCACGTGTGGACGCTTTCTGTACAGGAGTTATTCGGAGTGCCGGCAGCAGAAGAGGGCTGCTGCACGGCGGTCGTGAGGGAAGAACCCACACGCAAGCCAAGAGTCGAGTCTACCAGCACCGGACCGGATCGTGTGAAACGGCGCCGTCCCGGCGAGACGCCGTCGCGCGGAGGGTGGGACCGGGTGCAGAATCATCCTCAACGACGATGACGTCAAGGAGCCCGATGACCCCCCTCAGCACCGACCCGACCGCGCGTGCGCGGCTTCGCTGGTCCGCCGCCACCTCAGCCATCCAGATCGAGGGTTCCCGCCGTGCAGACGGAGCGGGCCGGTCGATCTGGGACGACGAGATCGCGAAGCCCGGACGCATCCGCGACGGCTCGACGGCGGAGCCGGCCTGCGACAGCTATCGCCGTGTGGCGGATGACGTCGCCCTGGTGGCCGGTCTCGGACTCGACCGGTACCGGTTCTCGATTCCGTGGGCGCGCGTGCAACCGGACGGACACGGACCCGGGAACGTCGCGGCACTGGACCACTACGCCCGCGTCGTCGATGCTCTGCTCGAGGCCGGAGTCACACCCTTCCCGACGCTCTATCACTGGGAGCTGCCGAGCCCGGTCGAGGCCGACGGCGGCTGGCTCGCTCGCGACACCGCCGAACGCTTCGGGGAGTACGTCGCCCTCGTCGCCGCCCGCCTCGGAGACCGGGTGTCGTCGTGGTACACGCTGAACGAGCCTGCCATGACCACCCTGCAGGGCTACGCGGTCGGCGCGCTCGCACCAGGCAGGCAGCTCTTCTACGGCGCGCTTCCGACCGCGCACCATCAGCTGCTCGCCCATTCCCGAGCCGCTGACGTGCTGCGAGACCAGGGTGCGGAGAGCGTGGGGCTCGTCAACAACCACACCTGGGTCCTGCCGCTGCGGGACACCGAAGAGGATCATGCCGCAGCCGCGGTGTACGACCTCCTGCACAACCGGCTGTTCAGCGAGCCGCTGCTCTCCGGGACGACACCGGATCTGGAGGCGCTCGGGCTTCCGCCGCTGCCCCTCCTCGGCGACGACCTCGCACGCATCGCGGGATCGATCGACTTCTATGGCGTGAACTTCTACAACCCGACGACCGTCACCGCCGCGAGTCCCGGGAACGACATCCCGTTCGAGATCGTGCCGACACCCGGAGTCCCCGTCACCGGGTTCGGACCCGAGTGGCCGATCATGCCGTCCGCTCTGCGTGATCTCTTGATCGATCTGCACCGCCGCCACCCGGGCATGCCTCCGATCATCATCGGAGAGAACGGAGCTTCCTTCCCGGAGCCCGACGTCGCCGGTCCTGTGGAGGACATCGACCGGATCGCCTACCTCTCCGCGCACATCGACGCGGTGGGCGAGGCCATCGCCGCCGGCGTCCCCGTCGAGGAGTACACAGTCTGGTCGCTGCTCGACAACTGGGAGTGGATGGACGGCTACACGCAGCGGTTCGGTCTCGTGCACGTGGACTTCTCGACGGGGGAGCGGATTCCGAAGGCCTCTTATGGCTGGTATCGGGAGCTCGTCGCGGGCGCTCATGCGGCCCGCACCGCCGGGGCGGCACGCGCATGAGCGGGGCCCCGGGCATCGCCACCCGCAGGGCGGGCCTGCGCTGGATGTCGTTGTTCACCCTCGCCTGGCTCGCCATCTGGACCGTCCAGCTCACCCCGGTCCAGCTCCTTCTCCCGCTGCAGCTCGACACTCCTGAGGACGACTGGATCCGTGGCGTCGTCTCCTCCGGGATCGTGCTCGGAGTGGGTGGTCTCGCCGGCGTCGTCGCCGGGCCGCTCGCCGGAGCGCTCTCGGACCGCGCCCGTGCCGGCGCACACCGACGGCGGCCATGGGCTCTGGGCGGCGTCGCGCTCACCGCCGCGTGTCTCGTGCTCACCGGATTCGCCGAGGGGCCGTGGGCGGTCGGCGCCGGCTGGGTCGGCGTCTCGATCGGCGTCGCTGTCTCCTCCGCCGCGTTCACCGCGCTCATCGCCGACCAGCTCCCGACCACGCAGCGCGGCGCCGCGTCCGCCGCGGTCGGTTCGAGCCAGGCGGTCGGCATCGTGCTCGGGGTCGGCCTGGTCGTGCTGCTGGGCCTCGGTATCGTCGCCGGGTATCTCCTCCTCGCCGGCATCATCGCGGTGGTGGGCATCGCCGCGGCGCTGCTGCTGCCGGACCCGCCGAGCACCGATGCGCTGCGTCCGCAGCGCATCGGGCGTCCCCGGCTGGCGTCGCTCCGCGACCGCGACTTCGCCTGGATGCTCTCCGGTCGGCTCGTCACGAACATCGGCAACGCTCTCGGGACGGCCCTGTTCCTCTTCTTCCTCCTTCACGGCCTCGGCCAGGAGAGCACGACCGCACAGGACAACCTCCTTCTCCTCATCGTCGTCTACACCGTCTTCGTCGTGATCGCCTCGGTGATCACCGGGATCATCTCCGACCGCACCGGCGAGCGGCGTCGACTCGCTGTGGCGGCCACGGTCGTGCAGGCGGCGTCGGGCGTGGTAATCGTGGCTCTACCCACCTTCGAGATGACGATGATCGCCGCCGCGCTCATGGGCGTCGGCTACGGCACCTTCTCTACGGTGGGACTCGCGTTCGCGGCCGATCTGCTCCCGGATGAGCAGGACCACGCGCGCGACCTCGGCATCGTGAACGTGACCGCCGCCCTCGGCCAACTCATCGGACCCGTGCTCGGAGCGGGGCTCGTCGCCCTGGCCGGCGGGTTCTGGCTCGTCTTCCTCGCGGCGGCCGTCCTGTCGCTCGTCGGGGGAGGACTCACCGCGGCCGCGCGGCCTCGGGTGCTCTCAGCGTGACGCCCTGCGTTGCTCGATCGTCGCGATCGCGAGCGCGAGGACGGCGTTGAACACCCGCGGGCGCATGGCCGTGAGAAGGTGCGTGGTCCGCGGCACGACGATGAGCTCCGCCTCGGGGGCCAGACGCCGGAACAGGGGCTCGTTCAGCCGGAGCTGATCGTACTGGCCGTTCACGAACCACAGGGGCACCTCGATGCGGGGGACAGCGGCGGCGACGTCCAGGGCGGCGAGGCTGCGGAGCGTCTGGTCCTGGATGTCGAGCGCATAGCCGCCGGCGGCGAAATCCCCGCGATTCTCCTCGGGGATCGTCGCGGCGAGCATGCGCTGCGTCAGCCACATGCCACGGTCGGGCAGGGAGTCGACCGCACGGGCGAACAGGCGGTACGCGCGCAGTCCGGCGCCGCGGGGGAGCGAGGTGCATGCGGCGGCGACGAGTCCGTCGACGGGCGGAGGCTCCGCGCCACCGGTGTACGCCAGGGAGAGCAGCCCGCCCATCGAGTGCCCGACCAGCAGGACGGGGCCCCGCTCCGCGGCGGCGCGGACGGCGGCGTCGATCGTGTGCAGCGCCTCGTGGAGGGTGAAGTCCTCGGCCATCCGGCTGCCGTGGCCGGGAAGGTCGACGGCGGTGACGGGATGTCCGTGCGCCTCCAGGTACTCGATCTGCGACCGCCACATGGTGGCCGACGTGCGGATGCCGTGCACGAGGACGGTCTGGACGGTCACGCCTTCAGCATAGGGAAAGCGGGGCCGGTGGATGAACCACCGACCCCGCTTCGACACGAGATGTGTCAGAGGATGTTACTTCTCCCAGCCGACGTTCTCGACCGGCGTGATGCCGAACAGGTCGAGACCCACGTAGGGCTCCGGCGTCAGGTTGGCCAGACCCTCCTGAACCGTGTAGATCTGCGGGCCGTTGTACAGCGGGATGAGACCCCAGCGCTTGTAGATCTCGGGCTCGAGCTCCATGGCGGCCTTGGTCTGCGCCTCGGGGTCGCTCTGCGACTCGACCTTGTCCTTGATCTCCGCGTCGAGCTCGGCGTCACCGACACCCGACAGGTTCAGACCGGAGTCCGAGCAGTAGAGCTGGCAGAACCAGGCGGCACCGAACGGGTCGGACGAGGTGAAGCGGAGTCCGGAGACGTCCCAGTTCTTCGAGGTGTAGTCGTCGGAGAACTGGCTGGCGGGACGCACATCGACCTTGACGTCGATGCCGATCTCCTTCTCCTGCGCCTGCAGCGACTGCGCGAGCGCCTTGGCGGTCGCGGTGTCGTTCCAGATGGGGTAGACCACGGAGAGCTTGACGCCGTCCTTCTCGCGGATGCCATCCGAGCCTTCGGTCCAGCCGGCCTCGTCGAGGAGCTTCTTGGCGCCCTCGACGTCGAACTCCCAGCCGGCGGCCTTCATCGAGTCGGTGTAGCCGGGCTGGAAGGAGAACAGGGTGAGCGAACCGGCCGGGTCCTCTTCGTAGCCGAGGCCGTTCCAGGCGATCTGCTTCTGCTGGTCGATGTTGATGGCCTTGAAGAACGCCTCACGGACCTTGACGTCCTCGAACTGCGGCTTCGTCGCGTCGACCTGCAGGATGGTGTTCGCCGTCTGCTGGGCGCGGTAGACGACCGCACCGTCGACGTCCTTGACCTGGTCGATGAGCTCCTGGGAGCCCGTCTCCACCATGTCGACCTCGCCGTTCTTGAAGGCGTTGACGCCGGCCTGGCCGTCCATGCCCGTCATGGTGACCTTGTCGAGCAGCGGAGCGTCGCCCCACCACTCGGGGTTCGGCTTGAAGGAGATGTAGCCCTTGTTCGCGTCGAACTCGTCGACGGTGTACGGGCCGGCACCCCACTCCGGGTGCGGGTTGTCGATCATCGCCTCGTTGAAGACGTCCGGGTCGGCGAGGGCCGGGTGGATCACGCCGCCGTTGAACGGCATCTGCGGCCAGGCGAACTCGCCCTTGAAGGTCACGATGGCCGTCTTGGGGGAGTCGCCCTGCTCGACGGACTCGATCTCCTTGTAGCCATCGGTCGCGTTCGGGTTGAAGCCCTCGTCGTAGGAGCGGTTGGCCTTCCACGTGGCATCGATGGCGGTCCAGTCCATGTCGGTGCCGTCGTTCCAGTGGGCCTCGTCGGTGAACGTGAACGTCAGGACCGTCTTGCCGTCCTTGACCTCGTTCTTCCACTCCGACAGGTAGTTGTCGTTCTTGTACTGCGTGCCGTCCGGCTCCATCAGGATCAGCTGCGGCGTGTACCACGCGGCGATGCGGGCGGTGTCCGCGCTGCCGTCGCTGTTGAACGCGTTGAGCTGGTCGGGGACCTCGCGGATGGCGAAGTTGACTTCGCCGCCTTCCTTCAGGTTCTCGCGCGGCTGCGGGTTGTAGTTCGCCATTTCGACTTCGGCAGCTTCGCCGTTGTCGCCGCTGTTGCCACTGCCGCCGTTTCCGGCAGCGCACCCGCTGATCGCGAGTGCGAGAACGCCGGTGAATGCCAGCGCTCCCATCAGCTTGTACTGCTTCATGGTGCTCCTTTCGCCTTACGGCGTGTCATAAAGGGAAGAATAGTTCGAGCCTCATACCGGTACGCCGCCGTGCGGTGAATAGCGTCTAACCGTTATCGGACGGTGACCACCCTCGGCCCCGGCCGTGCCCGCGTCAGACCGTCGCCGGCTTCGTGCTGACCGTGTCGGGATCGAACACGACGCGCTGCCGCGTGCGCTCGATGTCCGGGTCGGGGACCGGGATCGCCGAGAGCAGAGCCTTGGTGTAGGGGTGCTGCGGATTGTCGAACACCTCGTCCACATCGCCGTGCTCGACGAAATCGCCGAGGTACATCACGGCGACCCGATCGGCGATGTGGCGGACGACGGAGAGGTCGTGCGCCACGAAGAGGTACGACAGCCCGAGCTTGACCTTGAGCTCATCGAGGAGATTGATCACGCCGGCCTGGATCGACACGTCGAGCGCGGAGACCGGCTCGTCGAGAACGACGATCTTGGGGTTCGTCGACAGCGCGCGGGCGATGCCGATGCGCTGTCGCTGACCACCCGAGAACGCCTGGGGGAAGCGATCGCGATGCGCCGGATTGAGGCCGACGAGATCCATGAGCTCACCGACACGACGGTGCACCTCGGCGCTCGGCGTTCCGATCGCGAGAAGCGGCTCCGCGATGATGTCGGCGACGGTCAGGCGAGGATCCAGAGCACCCATCGGGTCCTGGAAAACGATCTGGATGTCGCGACGCAGTGCGCGCTCGACCTTGTGGCTGCGGATGTCGTTGACACTCGTGCCGGCGATCACGATGTCGCCCTCGGTCTGCTTGACCATGTCCATGATCTGCAGCAGCGTCGTCGTCTTGCCGGAGCCGGACTCGCCGACGATGGCCATCGTCTCGCCCTCGCGCACGTCGAAGCTGATCCCCTTGATCGCGTGGACCTCACCGACCTTGCGCTTGAGGAACGCCCCCTTCAGAAGGGGGAACGTCTTGGTGAGGTTCTTCACCTCGAGCGTGATCGGCCGCTCCTCGCGGGGAAGGCGGGTGAGGTCGCTCTCGGGGACCTCGCGCACGGGGTACACCGGTAGCCCGCCGAGCATGCCCCCATCCTCGATCTCGTCCGCACGGATACAGGCCGCACGGTGTTCTGACACGCCTCCCGTGTGAACGGGGAGAAGCTCGGGCTCCTTCGCGCGGCAGGCGTCGATCACGATGGGGCAGCGGTCCGCGAACGGGCACGCATCGGGCAGGTCGATGAGCAGGGGCGGGTTGCCCTTGATCGGGGTCAGGGGCTCCTTCTCGGCCTTGTCTACGCGCGGGATGGCGCCGAGGAGTCCGATCGAGTAGGGCATCCGGGTCTTGTGGAACAGCTCCCTGACCGGGGCCTGCTCGACGGGCTTGCCCGCGTACATGACCATGACGTCGTCGGCGGTGCGGGCCACGACACCCATGTCATGCGTGATCATCATCACGGCCGCGCCGGTCTCGTCCTGTGCCTTCTCGATGAGGTCGAGGATCTGTGCCTGAATCGTCACGTCCAGAGCAGTGGTCGGCTCGTCGGCGATGATCAGCTTGGGGTCGTTCGCCATCGCGATGGCGATGACGACGCGCTGGCGCATGCCTCCGGAGAACTCGTGGGGGAAGGCCTTCATGCGCTTCTCCGGCTCCGGGATCCCGACCAGCTTGAGAAGGTCGATGGCCCGGGCGTTGGCCTCCTTGCCGCTCATGTTGCGGTGCACGGTCAACGCCTCGATCAGCTGCGTGCCGATCGTGTACACGGGAGTCAGCGAGGTCAGCGGGTCCTGGAAG
The DNA here is from genome assembly GCF_002478345.1 of Microbacterium sp. UBA7513. NCBI lineage: Bacteria > Bacillati > Actinomycetota > Actinomycetes > Micrococcales > Microbacteriaceae > Microbacterium > Microbacterium sp. UBA7513. The sequence goes on along the minus strand of NZ_DLNJ01000023.1, from coordinate 122,876 downwards.
ATCATCGACAGGCCGTTGCCGCGGATCGTGGAGAGCTGCGCGTCCGTCTTGCCGATCAGCTCCTGGCCGTCGAACATGATCGAGCCCGACACCTTGGCGTTCTCGTCGAGCAGGCCCATCACCGCCAGGGAGGTGACCGACTTGCCCGATCCGGACTCTCCGACGATGCCGAGGGTCTTTCCGGCCTCGAGGTCGAAGGAGACGCCGCGGACGGCGTGGACACGACCGGCCTCAGAGGCGAAGCTGACGTTGAGGTCGCGGACGGAGAGGATGGGGCTCATGCGCGGCCTCCAGCAGCCGAGGTGGGATCGAGGGCATCACGCAGACCGTCGGCGATGAGTGCCATCGACACGGTGAGCAGAGTGAGGACGAGGGCCGGGAAGTAGAACAGCCACGGCGAGCTCGTGATGGTCGTGCTCCCCTCGCCGATCAGGGAGCCGAGGGAGACATCGGGGATCTTGACGCCGAAGCCGATGAACGACAGGCCAGTCTCAGTCGTCACGGCGGCGACGATGCCCAGGGTGAAGTTGATCACCAGCAGTGATCCGATGTTGGGGACCAGGTGCCGCAGGACGATGCGTCCGCCACGGACCCCCATGTAGCGCGCGGCCTGCACGTACTCGCGTTCGCGGAGCGAGAGCGCCATCGTCCAGATGATGCGCGCGGGGAAGAACCATCCGACGAAGATCATCACCAGGGCGATGACCCACCAGACGCCGCCGGAGTCGTTCGAGACGACCGACAGGATGAGGAAGGTCGGAACGACCATCATGAAGTGGATCACCAGAAGAGCGATGCGCTCGAACCAGCCGCCGAAGTAGGCGGCAGCCGTGCCGACGAGTGCCGAGAGGATCGTCGTGCCGAGAGAGACGGTGATGGCGATCATGAGCGAGCGCTGCAGACCGACAGCGGTCTGCGTGTACGTGTCGTTGCCGGCGCCGTTGGTCCCGAACCAGTGGTCGGCCGACGGGGGCGAGCTCAATGCCAGGAAGTCCATGTCATTCACCGCGTAGCGCGACAGCAACGGTCCGAGCGTCGCGAAGAGGATCAGGACGAACAGCACGATGATGCCGCCGACAGCGGGCTTGTTGCGCAGGAACCGACGCGTGTACAACGTCCACTTCGAGAGCGACTTGTCGGCGGGCTGCGGAGGCCCGACAGGCGGCTCGACGAGGGGATCGATCATTTCCGTGGTCATTTTCAGCTCACCCTCACTCGCGGGTCGAGGATGACCACGATGATGTCCGCCAGCACGGCGCCGATCGCGGTCAGAACGGCGCCGAACGCGGCGACCGCCACGACACCGTTGATGTCGTTCTGGTTGATGGTGTCGAGGAAGTAGCGCCCCATGCCCTGCCAGGCGAAGATCGTCTCCGTCAGGATCGCGCCGGTGAAGATCGTCGGGATCGTGAAGGCGACCTGGGTGGCGACGGGGATGAGAGACGTGCGGAGCGCGTGCTTCCGGATCGCCTGGGCCTTCGTGAGCCCCTTGGCGCGCGCCGTGCGGACGTAATCGGCGTTGATGTTGTCGAGCAGCAGGGAGCGCTGAAGGAAGTGATACTGGGCGTAACCGACCAGCACCAGAGCGATCGTCGGCAGGGTGACGTGCTGGAGCGCATCGATGATCGTGGGGAAGAAGCCGGTGACCCCGGGACTGGAGGAGCCGGTGACGTAGAAGATGCGCACGCCGGTCGCCTCGTTGAGGGCGATGGCGAGGAGCACCACGGCGAGACCCGCCACGATGATGTTGATGTTCATCGTGATGATCGAGGTCGCCTGGCCGATGCGATCGGCGAGCTTGTACTGACGAGAGGCGGTGTACACGCCCAGCCAGACGCCGAGGACGGCGGCGATGATCGTGGCTCCGAGGACGAGCTCGGCGCTGACCCACATGCGATAGGCGACCTGCTCGTTCACCGACTGCCCCGTCGGGCTGACGCCCCAGTCCCATCGCAGCAGAATCCCCGAGAACCAGGTCCACCACCGTTCGATCAGCGGGACGGTGTCGCTCAGGTTGCGGGGGATGAGGACGTTGTCGATCTGCTCAGGACTGAGCGGAGGGCGACGACCCACATAGTTGCTGCGCGGATCGAGGAAGCCCCACGCGAGGAAGTAGGTGAGGTTCGTCGCGACCACGATCATGAGCAGCCAGCCGAGGGCACGGCGCGCGAGGTACTTGATCAAGGGGGATTTGTCTTTCTCTTCTCCAGACGCGCTCGGGGTCTGCCGACGCAACGCTGAGCCGGGCGGATGATCGGGTTTCATCCGCCGTTCCGCGCGACGCGACAGCCCTCACGGAGTCTGTGACGGAGTCGTATCGCTTACGGGATCCGGTGTCACGGATTGATCCCGGGCAACTTCGGGAGACTATCACCGATACGCACGAATGGGGATTATGAGGACCCTCACCGTAGAATCGACGGGACATGTCCCCACGCGCTCTCACCCCGCTTCAGCCTGCCGCGACGCCGGCTGCGCAGATCCGTAACTTCTGCATCATCGCCCACATCGACCACGGCAAGTCGACCCTGGCCGACCGCATGCTCCAGATCACGGGCGTGGTCGCGGAGCGGGACATGCGCGCCCAGTACCTCGACCGCATGGACATCGAGCGGGAGCGGGGCATCACGATCAAGAGCCAGGCGGTCCGGATGCCGTGGGCTCTGGGTCAGGCGCAGGGCCCGGACGAGGTGTTCGCGCTCAACATGATCGACACCCCCGGTCACGTCGACTTCACGTACGAGGTCTCCCGGTCGCTGGCCGCGTGCGAGGGGGCCATCCTCCTCGTCGACGCCGCGCAGGGCATCGAGGCCCAGACGCTGGCCAACCTCTACCTCGCGCTGGAGAACGACCTCCACATCATCCCCGTCCTCAACAAGATCGACCTCCCCGCGGCCGACCCCGAGAAGTACGCGAAGGAGCTGGCCTCTCTCATCGGGGGCAAGCCGGAGGACGTGCTGCGTGTCTCCGGGAAGACCGGCATGGGGGTCGAGGATCTCCTCGACCGGATCGTCGAGGAGATCCCGGCTCCGGTGGGCGACGCGGACGCACCCGCGCGGGCCATGATCTTCGATTCCGTGTACGACGCCTACCGCGGCGTGGTCACCTACGTGCGGATGGTCGACGGCAGCCTCTCGCCCCGGGAGCGCATCCAGATGATGTCCACCGGTGCGAACCACGAGGCCCTCGAGGTCGGCGTGTCGAGCCCGGAGCCCACCCCGACCAAGGGCCTCGGCGTCGGCGAGGTGGGCTACCTCATCACCGGCGTGAAGGACGTGCGGCAGTCGAAGGTCGGCGACACGATCACGAACGCGCGCAAGCCCGCGGCGGAGGCGCTTCCCGGCTACACGGACCCCAAGCCGATGGTGTTCTCGGGCATCTACCCGATCGACGGCAGCGACTACGCCGAACTGCGCGAGGCGCTCGACAAGCTCAAGCTCTCCGACGCCTCGCTGCAGTACGAGCCGGAGACCTCGGTCGCCCTCGGCTTCGGATTCCGCTGCGGCTTCCTCGGTCTGCTGCACCTGGAGATCGTGACCGAGCGCCTTTCGCGGGAGTTCGGCCTCGACCTCATCACCACCGCCCCGAGCGTGATCTACGAGGTCGTCACGAGCGACACCGGCGAGACGGTGACCGTGACGAACCCGAGCGAGTACCCCGACGGCCGTATCGGCTCGGTGTCCGAGCCGATGGTCAAGGCGGCGATCCTGCTGCCGAAGGACTACGTCGGCACCGTCATGGAGCTGTGCCAGTCGCGGCGCGGCACGCTGCTCGGCATGGAGTACTTCTCGGAGGAGCGCGTCGAGCTGCGCTACAACATGCCGCTCGGCGAGATCGTGTTCGACTTCTTCGACCAGCTCAAGTCCAAGACGCAGGGCTACGCCTCGCTCGACTACGAGCCTTCGGGGCAGCAGGAGGCCGACCTCGTCAAGGTCGACATCCTCCTGCAGGGCGAGAAGGTCGATGCGTTCAGCTCGATCGTGCACCGCGACAAGGCCTACGCCTACGGCACGATGATGGCGGAGCGGCTGCGCAAGCTCATCCCTCGCCAGCAGTTCGAGGTGCCGATCCAAGCCGCGATCGGTGCGCGCATCATCGCCCGGGAGACGATCCGCGCGATCCGCAAGGACGTGCTCGCCAAGTGCTACGGCGGTGACATCACCCGCAAGCGCAAGCTCCTCGAGAAGCAGAAGGAGGGCAAGAAGCGCATGAAGATGGT
>NZ_DLNJ01000023.1:57723-118413 GCF_002478345.1 Microbacterium sp. UBA7513 | reverse complement strand
GCAAGAAGCGCATGAAGATGGTGGGCCGTGTCGAGGTGCCGCAGGAGGCGTTCATCGCCGCGCTCTCCGGCGATGTCGAGACCAAGGACAAGAAGTAGCCCACCCCGCTGAACCCGGGGGATGTGACGGCGCGCGGCGCAGGGGGTGTTCGCTCAGGGAACCCGAAGTAGGCTGGATCTCATGCGGCGCGGGACTTTCCGAGACGACACGGTGGACTATGCGGCCGTGGGTGCGACCCACGCCCCCGATCTGATGCAGTACCCGCCGGAGCGCAGCATCCCGGCGGAGGAATCCTGGCGGATCGGCAGTGGCGAGGAGCGTTTCCAGACGGCCGGCGAAGCCCTGCTGTCGTGGACGGCGCAGCGTGCGGCCGGGCTGTCCGTGGAGGACGTCCGTCCGGCTCCCGGTCCCGCCTATGCGGGCGTGAGCTTCGACGCCGAGGGCAATCCCATCGCGTCGAGCAAGCGGGATGTTGAGCCGCGCTACGACGCCGAGGGGATGCCCTTCGTGGGCGCGGGCATGACGCTGCACCTGCGGGGCCGAGTCGGCGGCATGCGCGCCGACTCCGAGCTGCGTGTGATCTCGGTCACGGAGGAGACCCGGCGGATCGGCTTCGTGCTGGGCACGGTCGGAGGCTCCGTGGTCAGCGGCGAGGAGTCGTTCGACGTGGACTGGCGCGAGGACAACGACGAGGTCTGGTTCACGGTCCGGGCCTTCGACGCCCCGAACACGCTGCTCTACCGTCTCGTCCCCGCTCTGATGAAGCGCCGCCGTCGCGAGCTCTTCGCGCGCTACCTCCGCGCGATCTCCCCGCTCTACGCGACCCCGGTGTGATGGCGGGACCACTTCCGCTCGGGGATCCGGCGCCCGCGGACGGGCGACTCCCCGCCGATCTCCCGACCTCCGCCGAGACGCCGTTCTCCGCCTACCTCCACATCCCGTTCTGCCGGGTGCGCTGCGGCTACTGCGACTTCAACACGTACACGTCCGGTGAGCTCCGCGGGGCGAAGCAGGAGGACTACGCGTCCACCCTCATCGGGGAGATCGCCCTCGCGCGCACGGTGCTGGACGAGGCCGGAGCGCTGCGCCCGATGGACACGGTGTTCTTCGGCGGCGGCACGCCCACGCTGCTTCCCGCGGGAGACCTCGCCCGCATGCTGGGAGCGGCCACCGCGGCGTTCGGACTCGCACCGGGCGCGGAGGTCACGGTCGAGGCCAACCCCGACACCGTGACCCCGGAGGTCGCGCGCATCCTCGCCGAGGCGGGGGTCACGAGGCTGTCCATCGGCATGCAGTCCGCCGTCCCGCACGTCCTCGCCGCGCTCGACCGGACGCACCGACCGGAGAACGTGCGCACCGCCGTCGCCGCCGCGAAGGAGGCCGGACTCGCGGTCAGCGTCGACCTCATCTACGGCGCACCGGGGGAGACCCTCGCCGACTGGGAAGCCTCGCTCGACGCCGCCCTGGCCCTGGAGTCCGACCACATCTCCGCCTACGCCCTCATCGTCGAGGACGGCACGAAGCTCGCCCGTCAGATCCGTCGCGGCGAGGTGCCGACCCCGGACGACGACCTCCAGGCCGACATGTACGAGCTGGCGGACGAGCGCCTCGCCGCCGCCGGGTTCGAGTGGTACGAGGTCAGCAACTGGGCTCGCAGCGAGGGGCAGCGGTCGCGGCACAACCTCGCGTACTGGCGGGGCAGCGACTGGTGGGGCTTCGGTCCCGGCGCCCACAGCCACGTCGCCGGACTCCGGTGGTGGAACGTCAAGCATCCCGCCGCCTACGCGCAGCGCCTGGCGGCCGCGTCGTCGCCGGCGGCCGGGCGCGAACGTCCGGACCTGGAGGCGCGGACCCTGGAGCGCATCCTCCTCGTCAGCCGCATCCGCGAGGGGATCGCGGTGACCGACGTCCCGGAGCAGAACAGGGGGCGGGTGGCCGGGCTGATCGCCGACGGCCTGATCGATGCGGCGGCGGCGATCCGCGGGCGCGTCCAGCTCACGCTCCGCGGCCGTCTCCTCGCCGATGCCGTGGTGCGCGAGCTGACGGACTGAGCCGCGACGCCGGGCTGTCCGCCTTCGGAGATCTCCCGATCACAGGAGGTAGGATTGGCACTCAGGGTGGCAGAGTGCCAGCATCCGGTCGGCGGGAAGGGGAACCCATGGTCACAGAGCGAGGGCTGCAGGTCCTCCGCGCGATCGTGCAGGACTACGTCGAGACGCACGAGCCCGTGGGCAGCCGTTCCATCGTCGACCGTCATTCCTTCGGTGTCTCGGCGGCGACCATCCGCAACGACATGGCGCAACTGGAGGACGAGGAGCTGATCACGGCTCCGCACACCTCATCCGGACGCGTGCCGACGGACAAGGGGTACCGGGTGTTCGTCAATCACCTCGCGCAGCTCCGTCCGCTCTCCACCGCGCAGCGTTCCGCCATCGAGTCCTTCCTCGCCGACCCAGCGGACCTCGACGATCTGATGGCGCGGACCGTCCGCGTGCTCACACAGCTCACCGGCCAGGTCGCCCTGGCCCAGTACCCGTCGTTCGCGCGGGCGCACGTGACCCACGTGGAGCTCGTGACGCTCGCTCCCAACCGGCTCCTCACAGTCCTGGTGACCGATGCCGGCGGGGTGTCGCAGCGGATCACCGTGCTCCCGGACATGATCGACGAGGCGGATCTCGCGGTGCTTCGCGCGCGACTCTCCGCCCTCATCACCGGCCAGGCGATCGCAGCGGCCTCCGACCGGCTGCAGCCGCTCCTGGCCGCCGACGAGACGCCGCAGGACCGCGTGCTCCGCACGGTCGCCGCCGTCGTCGTGGACGAACTCGGCGGCTTCCGGCAGGAGCGGCTCGTGATGGCGGGCGCGGCGACTCTGGCGCGGCGCGAGCAAGACTTCCGCGGCAGCATCCATCCCCTCCTCGAGGCCATCGAGGAACAGGTCACGCTGCTGCGGCTGATGAGCGAGATGGTGCCCGACGAGCACGGCCTCGCGGCGAGCATCGGCACCGAGAACGCCTCCTTCGGGCTCGGCGAGGCGTCGATCGTCGCCAGCAACTACGCGGCGCCCTCGGGGACCGCGCGGGTCGGTGTCATGGGGCCCACCCGGATGGACTATCCGAGCAACCTCGCGGCGGCACGGGCGGTCGCCCGCTACCTGTCGCGAATGCTCGACGACGACGAGGCCGGCCGCTGAGGCGGCCCCCACGGAAACACACGCAGAAGGGCGATTGTGGCGGACCACTACGAGGTTCTCGGGGTGTCCCGGGACGCTTCCACCGATGAGATCAAGAAGGCGTATCGGCGCCTGGCACGGCAGCTCCACCCGGACGTGAACCCGGGTGAGGAGGCCGCAGAGAAGTTCAAGCTCGTCACGCACGCCTACGACGTGCTCAGCGACGAGGAGTCACGCCGCCGCTACGACATGGGCGGCGGCGACGGCGCGAACAACTTCGGCGGCTTCGGCGGCTTCGGCGACATCTTCGAGACGTTCTTCGGCGCGTCCCAGGGTGGCGGTCGCGGCGCCCGCCCGCGGTCGAGGCGTGAGCGCGGGCAGGACGCGCTCGTCCGGGTCACCCTCGACCTCGGCGACGTCGTCTTCGGCGCGCACCGCGACATCGAGGTCGACACGGCCGTGCTCTGCGAGACCTGTCAGGGCTCCTGCTGCCAGGAAGGCACCTCGCCGGTCACCTGCGACATCTGCGGGGGCACCGGTCACGTGCAGCGTCAGGTGCGGAGCCTCCTCGGCAACGTCGTCACCTCCCAGCCGTGCGGCACGTGCGAGGGCTACGGCACGACCATCCCGTACCCCTGCGGCACCTGCGGCGGGCAGGGACGGGTCCGGTCGCGTCGCACGGTCTCCCTCGACATCCCGGCGGGCGTCGAGACGGGCCTGCGGCTGCAGCTCCCCGGCTCCGGCGAGGTCGGCCGCGCGGGCGGTCCGAACGGCGATCTCTACGTCGAGGTGACGGTCAACCCGCACCCCGCGTTCAGCCGTGACGGCGACGACCTGCTCGCCACGCTCGAGGTGTCCATGACCGACGCCATCCTCGGCACCGAGACCTCGATCGAGGGACTCGACGGGGAGGTCGACCTGGAGATCCGCGCGGGCGTGCAGTCCGGCGACGTGCTGACCATCAAGGGGCGGGGCATCACGCCGCTGCGCGGCACCCAGCGCGGCGACCTCCGCGTCGGCGTGCAGGTGGTCACCCCCACCAAGCTCGACTCCGCGCAGCGCAAGCTCATCGAGGACTTCGCCAAGAAGAACAAGGCGCCGGGCCCGCAGCTCGCGCAGTTCCAGCAGGGCCTGTTCTCCAAGCTCCGCGACCGGTTCCGCACCCACTGATCGTGGCGCTGCACTTCCTCGTCGAATCCGCGGGCGACGCCGCGGTGGGCGGTCTCGTGTCGCTCACCGGGGCCGAGGCGAAGCATGCGGCCGTCGTCCGGCGGCTCCGCGTCGGTGAGGCCCTCACCGTCGGCGATGGCCGGGGCGTCTGGCTGACGGGCGTCGCCGAAGAGGTGTCGCCGTCGCGCGTCGACGTCCGGATCACCGAGCGCGTCGAGCACGAGCCCGCGAGTCCGCGCCTCGTGCTCGTACAGGCGCTGGCGAAGGGCGACCGCGACGAACTCGCCGTGCAGGCCGCGTGCGAGCTCGGCGTCGACGAGATCGTGCCCTGGCAGGCGGGGCGCAGCGTGTCCCGCTGGGAGGGACCGAAAGCCGTGAAGGGGCGCGAGCGCTGGGCGACGATCGTCCGCGAGGCAGCCAAGCAGGCGCACCGGGCCTGGGTGCCCGAGGTGGCCGCCCCGGAGTCGACCGCGCAGCTCGCGGCCCGCGCAGCGACGCAACGTGTGCTGCTGCTCGACCCGACCGCTCCCGCCCGGCTCTCCGCGCTCGTCCCCGATGACCGCGACCTCGTGCTCGTGGTGGGGCCAGAAGGCGGGATCGCTCCGGAGGAGCTCGAGAAGCTCACGGCCGCGGGCGCCGAACGCGTGCTCCTCGGCGACACCGTGCTGCGCACGTCGACCGCGGGTCCCGCGGCGATCGCCGTGCTGTCGGCCGCCCTCGGCCGGTGGTGACCGGCCGCGCCACGCGGTCCCCCCAGTAAGCTGAGAGCATGAGCGAACCCTCGATCTTCACGCGCATCCTCACCGGGGACATCCCGGGGGAGATCCTGCTCGACACGGGCCGCGTCTTCGCGATCCGCGACATCGATCCGCAGGCGCCGCTCCATGTGCTCGTCATCCCCAAGACCGAGGAGTACCGCGACGTCACCGCACTCGCGGCCGGGGATCCCGCACTGCTGGCCGAGATGGTCGCCGCGGCGAAGCGCATCGCCGACGAGCACGCGAACGGCGAGTACCGCCTCATCTTCAACAACGGCGCGAGCGTCGCGCAGTCCGTGTTCCACGTGCACGCCCATGTGCTCGGCAACCTCGAGGAGAACAAGCTCGTTGGCTTCTGACGATCAGGAAAACGTCACCGAACGGCTCTACGCCGACGGCGTCGCGATGGTGCAGCTGCTCGGTCCGCAGGACCGGCTGCTGCGGATGCTCGAGCGCGAGCACCGCGACGTGCAGGTGCTCGTCCGCGGCAACGAGATCACGCTCACGGGCGAGCGCGAGGCCGTCGCCAAGGCAAAGACCCTCGTCGACGAGCTCCTCACGATGACGAGGGCCGGGCACGACCTCGCCCCGAGCGACGTGTCGAGCTCGGCGCGCATGCTGCGTCAGGATGGCGGCCCGCGGCCCAGTGAGGTGCTGGGCGAGGCGATCCTCTCCACGCGCGGCAAGGTGATCCGGCCGAAGACCCTCGGTCAGAAGGAGTACGTCGACGCGATCGAGGAGAACACGATCGTGTTCGGCATCGGTCCGGCCGGAACGGGCAAGACCTACCTGGCGATGGCGAAGGCCGTCCAGGCGCTGCAGCGCAAGGAGGTCACCCGCATCATCCTCACCCGTCCGGCGGTCGAGGCAGGGGAGCGCCTCGGGTTCCTCCCCGGAACGCTCACCGACAAGATCGACCCGTACCTGCGGCCGCTCTACGACGCACTGAACGAGATGATGGATCCGGAGATCGTGCCGCGCCTGATGGCGACCGGCACCATCGAGGTCGCCCCGCTCGCCTACATGCGCGGGCGCACGCTCAACGACTCCTTCGTCGTGCTCGACGAGGCCCAGAACACCACGCCCGAACAGATGAAGATGTTTCTCACGCGTCTCGGGTTCGGCACGAAGATGGTCGTGACCGGCGACATCACGCAGGTCGACCTCCCGCAGGGCGCTTCCGGCCTCCGTCTGGTCACCCGGGTGCTCGACGGCATCGACGACATCCACTTCTCCCGTCTCACCAGTGACGACGTGGTCCGGCACTCCCTGGTGGGGCGCATCGTGGACGCCTACAGCGAGTACGACGAGCGGCGCGTGGCGCAGCGGGCTGAGCGCGAGCAGGCGCACGAGTTCGCCAATCGTGCCGAGCGCCGCGGCGCCCAGCGACCAGGACCACGCGACCGCATGCCGAAACGAGGGCTCTCATGATCGAGATCAACAACGAGTCGGCGATCGACGTCGACGAGACCGTGCTGCAGCGGCTGACCGACTTCAACCTTGCGCAGTTGCACGTCAGCGCGGACGCCGAGGTGGCCATCGTGCTCGTCGACGAGGGTGCCATGGAGGCGCTGCACGTGCAGTGGATGGATGAGCCGGGCCCGACCGACGTCCTGAGCTTCCCCATGGACGAGCTCCGCCCCGGCACCGAGGACCGGCCGACGCCCCCAGGGCTGCTCGGCGACATCGTCCTCTGCCCGCAGGTCGCGGAGACACAGGCCCAGGCCGCCGGCCACACCCTCATGGACGAGCTCATCCTGCTCACGACGCACGGACTGCTGCACCTGCTCGGGTTCGACCACGCCGAGCCGGACGAGGAGCGGGAGATGTTCGGGCTGCAGAAGCAGCTCATCCAGGGCTTCGCCGCGTCCGAGCGTCGTCGGCGATGACGGAGCTGCTGCTGCTCGTCGCCGCCGTCCTGCTGGTGGCGTTCGGTGGCCTCATGGCCGCGATCGACGCGGCGTACAGCGTCACCTCCCGCGCCGGTCTGGCCGACATGGCCACGGAGGGCCGCCGCGCGAAGGCGCTGGAACGGATCGCCGCCGATCTCGACGCGCACGTCAACGCCGTCGCCTTCATCCGCGTCCTCGCGGAGGTGACGGCCGCCGTGCTGGTGACGGTCGCGTTCACGATCATGTTCGAGAGCATCTGGTGGGCCATGCTCGCCGCGGCCATCCTGATGACCGGCATCACCTTCGTCCTCGTCGGGGCGAGTCCGCGCACGTTCGGGCATCAGCATGCCGAGAGCATGATCCGGGGCAGCGCGAACGTCGTCCGCGGGCTGCGCATCATCCTCGGGCCGATCGCCCAGGGACTCGTCGTCCTCGGAAACCGGGTGACGCCGGGTACCGGACGCAGCTCATTCTCCAGCGAGGATCAGCTGCTGAGCATGGTCGACGAGGCCGCGTCCAACGACCTCATCGAGGAGGACGACCGCGACCTCATCCACTCGGTGTTCGACTTCACGGACCAGTTCGTCCGCGCGGTGATGGTGCCGCGCACGGAGATGGTCACCGTGGGTGCGGAGGCGACGACCGACGAGGCCATGTCGCTCTTCCTGCATCGCGGCGTGTCCCGCATGCCCGTGGTCGACGACGAGGCCGACGACGTCGTCGGGGTGCTGTACCTCAAGGATCTCGTGCAGTTCGCGTACCGCGACGACAGTGCCTGGCGTGCGGCGTCCATCCGCCCGATCGCACGACCGGCCACGTTCGTCCCCGAGTCGATGCGCGCCGAGACCCTGCTGCAGCAGATGAAGCGCGATGCCGTGCATGTGTGCCTGGTGATCGACGAGCACGGCGGCATCTCGGGGCTCGTGACGCTGGAGGACCTGATCGAGGAGCTCGTCGGGGAGATCTCGGACGAGTACGATCAGGTATCCGCGGAGTTCGTGGATCTCGGTGCCGGACGCTACCGCGTCAGCTCGCGGCTGTCGCTGGAGGATGTGGGCGATCTGTTCGGCCTCGAGCTCGAGGATGAAGACGTCGACTCGATCGGCGGGCTGCTCGGGAAGGCGCTCGGACAGGTCCCGCAGCCCGGCGCGACCGCGGTCGTGGACGGCCTGGTCCTCACGGGTGGCGCCTCGCGAGGGCGCGGCCGAGGGATCGCGACGGTGTTCGTCGAGAGGGCGGCAGAAGCCGACGAGGCGCAGGAAGAAGGAGAGCGACGCGATGACTGAGGACACCCGGAGCGGGTTCGTGACCTTCGTCGGCCGACCGAACGTCGGAAAGTCCACCCTGACGAATGCGCTGGTGGGCGACAAGATCGCCATCACGAGCGAGAAGCCGCAGACCACCCGCCGGGCGATCCGCGGCATCCTCAACCGCCCCGACGGACAGCTCGTCATCGTGGACACCCCCGGCATACACAAGCCGCGCACGCTCCTGGGCGAGCGGCTGAACGACCTCGTGGAGCAGGTCCTGGGAGACGTCGACGTGATCGGCTTCTGCGTGCCCGCGACCGAGAAGGTCGGTCCGGGCGATCGGCGCATCGCCGCGTCGCTCGACGGCTACCCGCGCGCGCAGAAGATCGCGATCGTCACGAAGACCGATGCCGCGGGGCGCGACGAGATCACCGAGCGGCTGATGGAGGTGGACTCCCTCCGGGAGGACTGGGCCGCGGTGATCCCGCTGTCGGCGCTGACGCACGACCAGCTCGAGGTGCTCGCGGACGAGATCCTGCAGCTCATGCCGGAGGGGCCCGCGCTGTACCCCGAGGGCGTCACCACGGACGAGTCGACCGAGGACCGCATCGCCGAGATCATCCGCGAGGCCGCCCTCGACGGCGTGCGCGACGAGCTCCCGCACTCGATCGCCGTCGTCGTCGACGACATCGCCCCGCGCGAGGACAGCGACCTCACCGACGTTCATGCCTCGATCGTCGTCGAGCGGGACAGCCAGAAGGCGATCATCATCGGCCACAAGGGCAAGCGTCTCCGCGACGTGGGAGCGCGCGCCCGCGCCGGCATCGAGGACCTTCTCGGGACCCGCGTGTTCCTCGGGCTCCACGTCAAGGTCGCGAAGGAGTGGCAGCGCGACCCCAAGCAGCTCGGGCGGCTCGGGTTCTGACATGCCGGACTGCAGGACGTCGGAGGCGGCGGGCCGACCGCCGACCCCACCGACATGATCGGCCGCGGCGAAGACCCGAGCTCGCTGCGGAACGAGGTCTTCACACGAGTGTTCGATGAGCACTGGGCGGCGGTGCGCCATCACATCGAGGGCGTCGTCCCGGATGACGACGAGGTCAGCGAGATCGTGTCGGAGGTCTTCCTCGACGCGTGGTCGCGGCTGCGCCCCACCCGTCCGCCGGGGAAGGTCTGGCTGCTCCGTCAGACCGACCGTCACCTCCGCGCGCGGGCTCGTCGCTCCTCCGTCGTGCACGGGGCGATCGACGCGGTGCATTCGGGGCTCTCCGGCGACCCGGAGAGCCTTGGCGGGTTCGGGCGCAGCGAGGTGCTCAGAGCTTTGGGTGTCCTCACGCCGGGGCAACGGCGTATCATCATGCTCACGTACTGGGATGGACTCGCGGTGGGGGAGATTGCGGAACTGCTGCGTGCTTCCGAGTCCCGGGTGCGGAAGACGCTGGCGCGGGCCGAAGAACGGCTGCGCGCCACGCTGGGACTGGAGGGGACGGGGAGTGCGTGATGTCTGACAATGCCCTGCTTGAGCGTGTGCTCGTGGAGGCCGATCCCGCGCGCACCCCGCGAGATGCTCCTCCGGACGCGCGCGCCATCGCCGCGCGCGACCGCATCATCCGGTCCGCGGGTGCCCCGCGACGCCGGCGAGCACGGACGATCGGCTGGGCGGCAGGGCTGACGGCTGTCGCCGCGTCCGCCGCTGTGGCGATCGGTGTCCTCCTCCCGCAGGGAGCCGCCGTGGCGGGAGCGCCGTCTCCGCTCGTGTTCGAGGATGCCGGTTCGCTGGGTGACACGGTGGCCGCGGCGGAGGCGGATCTCGCGGTCTTCAGTCCACCAGCGGAACCGGAGCGCTCGACACGCACGGCCTTCTGGTCGTACAACGTCGAGGTCGACACCGAACGGGCCGAGGTCGTGCCGCAGTTCGCGACCTTCACCTGGGAGGAGGACCTCTCGGGAGAGGCCGTCGCCATCAACGGTGAGCCGTACGCGCCGACGGATGCGGTGGCGAACGGGCAGGCCGAGGTGAAGAGCACGGGCGAGGTGGCATCCCGTGTCGTCCTCGCTCCGGGTGAGTTCGTCACTCCCGTCGTCGCTGTCCCGGGCGATTCCGCTGAGGACGTCCGGGCATTGCTGGTCGCCTTCGACATGCCTGAGCAGCCGACCGCGTTCGAGGTGGTGACGGCGATCACCTCCGTCTTCGGGCAGTGGACGCTCACGAACGCGCAGCACGCCGAGCTGCTGGCCTTGATCGAGGAATCCGGGGGCGCGGAGGCTCTGGGGACGACGAACGATCGTCTCGGCCGCCCGGTCTCCGGTATCCGTGTGGTCTCTGCCGACGGCGTCGTCCGTGACGACGTGCTCGTATCGCTCGACACCGGCCGCATCGTGGGTCTCGAACGGACTGTGCTCAAGGACGACGGGGTGTTCCCCGCGGGGGCGATCGTCGACTACCGGATGTGGGACATCGACGAGGAGATGCTGCGATGACGCGGCAGCGCATCGCCGTCGTGGTCGGACTGGCCCTGGTCCTGACCGGAGCAGGCGGCCCTGTCGTCGCGGCCACGGCTGAGGAGCCGCCGCTCGACCCGCTGATGGTGCGCATCCTCGACGAGGTGCCCGGTGGCGTGGTGATCGACGCCGGCAGCGCCGTATGGCCGAAGCTCGACATGGAGTACACCTCGAACATGGCGACCGTCCGCACGATGGCGCGAGCGGTCGGGAACTGTGCGACCGGTCGCATCTGCGCGTACCGGGAGCTCAATCGCGTCGGCGCCATGCTGAGCTGGGGAAGCTGTACGACCATCGCGATCCCGTCCTCCTTCGCGACGAAGTCGGCGGCGAACGCCCGCACCTCCGGTTACATGCAGGTCCGGAACGGGAGCACAGTCCTGGCGACGGTCTCCGCCAATGCGTGGAGCAACGTCTCCGGCTCGGCGACCAACATCCGCTGCTTCCTCTGACGGCAGGACGGCTGACCATGGCGAGGCACTGGGTGGCGGAGGCGGCGGGATCTCCCGATTCGTGGGAGTTCGAGGAGTATGAGCCCGCGGCGCCGCGCGAGGGCGAGGTCACGATCCGGGTCCGGGCCGCGGGGGTGAATCCGGCCGACGCGAAGCATGTCGCCGCCGCCCGGCCGGGGATCGAGTTCCCGGTGCCCATCGGCTACGAGGTCTCGGGTGAGCTCGCGGCGATCGGCCCCGCGACCCGCATCGGTTCCGGTGAGGCCGAGGTCGGCGATGAGGTCGTGGCGTTCCGCGTGCGGGGCGGTTACGCGACCGAGGTCACGGTGCCCGCGGCGAAGGTGTTCGCGAAGCCGTCCACGCTCACCCACCCGGAAGCGGCCAACCTCCTGCTCGTCGGCACGACGGCCGCGGAGATGCTCGCCGTCACCGGGGCGACGCCGGGGGAGACGGTCCTGCTGCATGGGGCGTCCGGCGCGGTGGGTGTCAGCGTGCTTCAGCAGGCGCGGCTCCGGGAGGTCCGGGTCATCGGCACCGCCAGCCCCAAACGCTTCGGCGAGGTCCGCCGTTTCGGTGGGATCCCGGTGGCCTACGGCTCCGGACTCGCTGATCGGGTGCGCGCGCTGGCCGACGGGCCGATCGCGGCGGCTCTGGACGCGGTGGGCACGGACGAGGCCGTCGACGTGTCCGTCGCCCTGGTGTCCGATCGCCGCCGGATCGTCACGATCGCGAACTTCGCGCGAGCGTCGGCCGACGGGTTCCTCGCGATCGCGGGGTCGATGCCCGACAGCGCCCGGTTCCGCGACGAGGTGCGCAGCGAGCTCATCGCCCTGGCGCAGAACGGTGACCTGGTGGTGCCGCTCGCACGCACGTTCCCGCTCGCCGAGGCGCCCGAGGCCCATCGGCTCCTCGCCACCGGTCACCCGGGCGGCAAGCTCGCCCTGGTCACCGACGCCTAGTCGATCTCGCGGAGCGCAGACGTGACGACGACCACGTCCTCGCCGTACTCGGCATCGACCGCGTCCTGCAGCGTCCCGTCGTCCCAGACGACCTGGAGCCACACGTAGCCGCGGTCCGTCGACAGGGCGAGCGCGTCCGCGCCGAGGCGTCCGGCGATGTCGTTCTGCACCCGATTCAGCTCGTCCGCCGAGCTCGTGCCGTCGACGCCGGCCGTCGGATCCTCCGGAACCATCGGATCGTAGAGGGCGAGGAGCGACGGGGGATCGGTCACCGTGAATCGCTCGCCGTCCCAGGTGCCGGTCACCGCGTAGGCCCCCCACCGCGTCTCGCCGGACGCCTCGCGGCCGTCCAGGCCATCCCAGCTCCAGTCGTCGAGCGGGACGCCGTCGCACTGCGGCGGATACGACTCGCGGATCGCGTCGAGACACAGCCGCACGTCCCCGGACTCGTCGAGCACGGTTCCTGTGGCGACGACGCGCCCCTTCGGTGGTGCGGGTTCCGCCTCCTCCAGGAGCATGTCCGAGGGGACGGTCGTGCTTGTCGGCGGAGCGGACGCTCCCGGCGCAGTGGCACAGCCAGCCAGCAGCACCAGCACTGCCGTCGCGACGCCGACGGCGGTGACAGGGCGGTCGCGGAGGATGCTCATACCGACCAGTGTCGCGCGGGCACGCATCGTCTCAGACGTCGAAACGGCTGCGGCTTCCCTGCTAGCATGACCACATGCCTTTCGGCGGTCTGCTTCTTCTTAGCTGCCGCGACGAGTCCTGACACTAGGGCCTTCCTCGTCGCGGCGCTTGTGTTGGCCCGTCCATTTCGACGAAGAGAAGTAGCCCATCATGCAGAACACTCAGCGCCCGTCCGCAATGCCGATCCACAAGTACCGGCCCTTCCACGAGCAGATCACCGTCCACCTGCCCGATCGCACCTGGCCCGACGCCCGCATCACCGAGGCCCCGCGCTGGTGTGCGGTCGACCTCCGCGACGGCAACCAGGCCCTGATCGACCCGATGTCCCCCGAGCGCAAGCGCGTCATGTTCGAGCTGCTCGTGAGCATGGGGTACAAGGAGATCGAGGTCGGCTTCCCCTCGGCAAGTCAGACCGACTTCGACTTCGTGCGTCAGCTGATCGAGGAGAACCTCATCCCGGATGACGTCACGATCCAGGTCCTGACGCAGGCACGCGAGCATCTGATCGCGCGCACCTACGAGGCCATCGCCGGTGCCAAGCAGGCCATCGTGCACCTGTACAACTCCACGAGCGTGCTGCAGCGCGAGGTCGTGTTCCGCACCGACAAGCAGGGCATCATCGACATCGCGCTCGAGGGCGCTCGGCTGTGCCGTCGGTTCGAGAAGACGATCCCGGACACGCAGGTGTACTACGAGTACTCCCCGGAGAGCTACACCGGCACCGAGCTGGAGTTCGCGGTCGACGTCTGCAACCAGGTCATCGAGGTCTTCGAGCCGACCCCCGACCGCAAGGTCATCATCAACCTCCCAGCCACGGTCGAGATGGCGACGCCGAACGTCTACGCCGACTCGATCGAGTGGATGAGCCGCAACCTCGCCCACCGGGAGAACGTGATCCTGTCGCTGCACCCGCACAACGACCGCGGGACCGCGATCGCCGCGGCCGAGCTGGGGTACATGGCCGGAGCCGACCGCATCGAAGGGTGCCTGTTCGGCAACGGGGAGCGCACGGGCAACGTCGATCTCGTCGCGCTGGGCATCAACATGTTCACGCAGGGCATCGACCCGCAGATCGACTTCAGCGACATCGACCAGGTCAAGCGCACGGTCGAGTACTGCAACCAGCTGCCTGTGCCCGAGCGCAGCCCGTGGGCCGGGGACCTCGTCTTCACGGCGTTCAGCGGCTCGCACCAGGACGCCATCAAGAAGGGTTTCGAGGCCATGGCCGCCAAGGCCGAGGCACAGGGCGTGACGGTCGACGAGATCGAATGGGCCGTGCCGTATCTGCCCGTCGACCCGAAGGACCTCGGTCGCTCCTACGAGGCCGTCATCCGCGTGAACTCCCAGTCGGGCAAGGGCGGCGTCGCGTACCTGCTCAAGTCCGACCACGCGATCGACCTGCCGCGCAAGCTCCAGATCGAGTTCTCCGGGGTCGTGCAGGCCAAGACGGATGCCGAGGGTGGCGAGGTCACCAGCGAGCAGATCTGGTCGATCTTCACCGACGAGTACCTGCCGGCCGTCGACACCGAGGCGAAGTGGGGCCGGTTCGAGCTGCTCGCCACGCAGACCCGGAGCGACATGTCCGGTGACGTCGTGCTCGACGTCGTGCTGCGGGACGACGACCAGGAGGTCTCCGTGTCGGGCAACGGCAACGGTCCGGTCGCCGCGTTCGTGGAGGTACTCCGGGGCCAGGGCTTCGACATCACGGTCTACGACTACGTCGAGCACGCTCTCAGCGCCGGTGGCGACGCGCAGGCCGCCGCGTACGTCGAGCTGCAGGTGGGCGACCAGCGCCTGTGGGGCGTCGGCATCGACGGCGACATCTCGACCGCATCGCTCAAGGCGATCGTGTCCGGTGTGAACCGTTCGATCCGCAGCCGTCAGCAGGAGCTGGCCGCCGTCTGACCCTCTTTCGAATCGCGCGATTTGTCGTATTCGGCCGCCCGATGCGACCAATCGCGCGATTCGAAGTGGGGGATCAGTCCATCCATTGCACCAGCTGCCAGATGAGGCCGTTGGGGTCGGCGAACTGGCAGTACCGCTCACCCCAGGGCTCGGTCTCGGGAGCGGTCACCACGCGAGCGCCCGCAGCGGCGATGCGCGCGAACTCCTCCTCGATCTCGTCGACGACGAAGACGATCAGGGTGCCCTGACCGGCGGATCCGGCGATCTCTTCCGGGCGGAACGTCGACAGTCCCGTCTTGAGGAAGATGACGTTGGGGACCGGCCCTGGATGCTGCAACGAGACGAAGCCCTCCGCGGACATCGCCTCCTCGAACCCGAAGTGGGTCATGGCGAAAGCGGCGGAGGCGGCGACGTCGGGGACGTTGAGCGAGAGGGCGGTCTGCGTGATGTTCACGGTTCTCCATTCTGAAAGTCTGTACAGCGTATAGGGTTAAGGCGCGAGCGGTCTAGGCTATTCCCGATGGCCAAGAACCTCGTCGATCTGCTCTGGCGGCACAGCCCCGTTGCTCCGCCGGCGTCGCAGCGCGGGCCGAAGGCGCGACACTCGGCCGATGACGTCGTCGACCGCGCCGTCGCGTTGGCTGACGCCGACGGGCTCGGCGCGGTGACGATCCGGTCTCTCGCGCAGAGCCTCGACCTGACGCCGATGTCGATCTACACCCACGTCAACAGCCGCGCCGACCTGCTCGTCCTGATGGCGGACGCGATGCACACCAGGATGCTCGTCGCGCCTGTGCAGGACTCCGGGTGGCGTGCGGCGGTCCGGGCGATCGCCGAGGACAACCTGCGTCTCCTCCGGACCCACCCGTGGCTCATCGACATCCACGATCCGCGGGTCGCGCTCGGCCCTGGCACCATCGCCAAGTACGACCGGGAGCTCCACGCCTTCGACGGCCTCGGTCTCGGTGCTGTGGAGCGCGACGCGGCGCTGACCTTCGTGCTGGATTTCACCCTCTCCGCGGCAGCACGCATGCGCGATGAGGAGGGTGCGGAGTCGTTCGCGGCATCGTGGGCGGAGGCGGCACCGCGCCTGGCGACCTACCTGGGCGACGAGATGCCGCTCGCTCGATCGGTGGGCCAGGCTGCCGGGGAAGCCATGGGTGGGCCCTACGACGCGCGAACGGCGTGGGAGTTCGGTCTCGCGCGCGTGATCGACGGGCTCGCCGCCACCTGACCCTCTTTCGAATCGCGCGATTGGTCGTATTCGGCCGCCGGATGGAGCCAATCGCGCGATTCGAAGTCAGTCCCGGGGCTTCACGATCGGGATCGCACCGGTCTCCGCGGCGACCTTGCGGCGGTAGAGACGGCGCTGCTCCGGCAGCGAGACGTCGAACGTCACTGCGAGGATCCGGATCACGGCGGTCACGACGATGCCGATGACGGCTGCGAGGGGGATGGGCATCCCGACGGCGTTCGCGACGACGATGAACGTGCAGCCGGCGGCCGCAGCCACGGCATACAGGGAGCCGACGTGCATGATCGCCGTCGGCAGGCCCATCAGCATGTCGCGGAGCACGCTCCCGCCGACCGCGGCGCAGACTCCGATGAAGACCGCGGGAACCTCGGGGATGCCGAAGGCGAGGGCCTTGCTCGTGCCGAAAGCGCCGAACATCCCGATCACGACGGCGTCGAGCACCACGATCGCGGTGTTGAGCCGCGTGAAGAGTCCGGCCAGCAGCATGCCGAGCAGGGCCGCACCGGCTGCGGTGACCAGGTACCACTGGTTCTGCAGGGTGGCCGGTGTCTGTCCGAGCAGGATGTCGCGGATGAGACCGCCGCCCATGCCGATCATGATCCCGATGATCGCGACGCCCAGCCAGTCGAGCCGGCGCTGGCCCTGGAATCCGGCGGCGAACATCGCGCCCTGCACTCCGCCGAGGCCGACGCCGAGGAGGTCCGCCCACAGCGGAATGGTGAAGAGCGGTTCGGTCACGCGTCCATTGTCGCGCACGGAGGATAATCGAAGGGTGCCCACCTACCGAGACGAAGCGGTGATCCTGCGCACCCACAAGCTGGGTGAGGCGGATCGCATCGTCACGATGCTGTCCCGGCGGCACGGCAAGGTGCGCGCGGTCGCCAAGGGCGTGCGTCGCACCTCGTCGAAGTTCGGCTCCCGCCTCGAGCCGTTCATGGTCGCCGACGTGCAGCTCTACGAAGGCCGCTCGCTCGACATCGTGCAGCAGGCGGAGTCGCTCGGGGCCTACGGCACGGATATCGCCGCGCACTACGATCGGTTCACCGCCGCGAACGCCATGGTCGAGACCGCCGACCGCCTCAGCGACGCCGAGGCCACCCCGGAGCAGTACCTCCTGCTCGTCGGAGGGCTGCGGGCGCTGTCCCGCGGCGAGCACGCCCCGCGCAGCATCCTCGATTCGTACCTGCTGCGGGTCATGTCCCTCTCCGGGTGGGCGCCGTCCCTCGAGGACTGCGCGCGCTGCGGGGCTCCGGGGCCGCACTCCGTCTTCGTCGCGCAGCTGGGCGGACTCGTGTGTCACGCCGACGCGCCCGCCGGCAGCCCGCGGATCGCCGAGAAGACACTCACACTGCTGCGTGCGCTGATCCGTGGCGACTGGGACCTCATCGACGCGGCCCCGCACGCCGACGCCGCCGCCGCCTCGGGTCTCGTCGCGGCGTACGCCCAGTGGCACCTGGAGCGGGGCATCCGCTCGCTCGCGCACGTGTCGTCCACCCCCGGAGAAGGAGCACGGTGAGCCCGAAGCCCTACACGCACAAGGACGCCGTGCCGTACCGGCCGCTCGACTGGACCGGCGTGTACCCGCCCGCGTTCCCGGCCGTCCCGGAGCACGTCGCCATCGTCATGGACGGCAACGGCCGCTGGGCGAACCGCCGCGGCCTCAACCGTATCGAGGGCCACAAGGCCGGGGAGGAGGTGCTGCTCGACGTCGTCGCCGGCGCCATCCAGGCCGGCGTGAAGCACCTCTCCGTCTATGCGTTCTCCACCGAGAACTGGGCCCGGTCGCCCGAGGAGGTCCGCTTCCTCATGGGGTACAACCGCGATGTGCTGCACCGCCGTCGCGATCAGCTCAACGAGTGGGGTGTGCGCGTGCGGTGGGCGGGCCGCAAGCCGCGTCTGTGGGGGAGCGTCATCAAGGAGCTGCAGTACGCCGAGCAGCTCACCCGCGACAACGACGTGCTCACCCTCACCATGTGCGTCAACTACGGCGGCCGGGTCGAGCTCGTCGACGCGATGCGGGCCATCGCGGCCGATGTCGCGGCCGGGCGGGTGAAGCCGAACGCGATCAGCGAGAAGACGATCCGTCGTCACCTCTACGTCCCGGACATGCCGGACGTGGACCTGTTCCTGCGCAGCTCGGGGGAGCAGCGCACCTCCAACTTCCTGCTGTGGCAGTCGGCCTACGCCGAGATGGTGTTCCTCGACACCCTGTGGCCCGACTTCTCGCGCGAGGAGCTCTGGCGCGCGATCGGGGTCTACCTCTCCCGGGACCGGCGCTTCGGCGGCGCGGTGGACACCCCGACCTCGGCCTGAGCCCGCAGCCAGCGCTCCGTCTCGCGCGGATGCGTGAGTCGCACGATCGTGAGGTGGGGGAAGCGCTCCTGCACCGCGGGAAAACGTTCGGACCACTTGTGCAGCGTCGCCGTCTGCCAGGCCAGGATGCTCTCCTCCGGCGGGGCCCCCAGCATCCGCCAGATCGGCTTCTCGACGTTGCCGTTCCACATCCGGGTGCGGAGGATGCTGCGGCTGAGGGTGCGCCGGAGCAGACGCGACCGCACCACGCGGTACGGGTAGTCGAGCCAGAGCGCGAGCTGCGCTCTCGGGGTCAGGATCTCGTCGGTGCCCTTGCTCGTGTACTGCCACTCGGTCACCCAGCGCTCCTCCGCGGCGAAGGCGCGCACGTCGTCGAGGAACTCCGCCCGCGGGGTCCAGTCCGGCCCGTGGAACAGTCCGTCGATCTCCACGTGGCGGAGGTCCCAGAGAGCGGCGAGCCGGCGGGACAGGGTCGTCTTCCCCGAGCCGGTGACCCCCGCGACGAGCACCCGTGCGGGCCGGAAGGGCAGCGGATCGTCGGCGGAGAGCATCCGAGGATTCTACTGACGGAATACGTCGGACGCCCGAGCGGTTGTCCCCGGTGTGACTGAACCCATCTCCATCGACATCTGGTCCGACATCGCCTGCCCCTGGTGCTACATCGGCAAGCGCAACCTCGAGAAGGGTCTGGAAGCGGTCTCCGCCGACGAGGACGCTCCGCAGGTCACGGTCACCTTCCACTCGTTCGAGCTCTCCCCGGACACCCCGGTCGACTTCGACGGCGATGAGGTCGATTTCCTCTCCGGCCACAAGGGCATGCCGCGCACGCAGGTCGAGCAGATGCTCGCCAACGTCACGAACGTCGCCGCGAACGCGGGCCTGCAGTACCGGTTCGACCTGCTGCAGCACACGAACACGGTGAAGGCGCACGAGCTGCTGCACTTCGCGAAGGCCGAGGGCCGCCAGCACGAGATGGAGGAGCGGCTCATGTCCGCCTACTTCACCGAGGGCAAGCACGTCGGACGCATCGACGACCTCGTCGCCCTCGCCGCCGAGGTGGGCCTCGATGCCGATCGCGCCCGCGCCGCACTTGAGAGCGAGCAGTACCTCGCCGACGTCCGTCAGGACCAGGCGCAGGCTCGCGCCTACGGGATCCAGGGGGTGCCGTTCTTCGTGGTCGACGGCCAGTACGGCATCAGCGGCGCGCAGCCGCCGGCGGCGTTCGAGAACGTGATCCGCGACCTCTGGGCGCAGCGCAGCACGGCCGTCGAGGCCTGACCCGCACCGACAGACGACGGCGGGGACCCCGGGTCGGAGGTCCCCGCCGTTCTGCTGCCCGGGCTCAGAGGCGCTGCTGGCGCGGCCCGAGGGGGAGCGGCTCCATCGGCTGATCGTTCGCCGTCAGGTCGATGCCGAGGTCCCGCGCATAGACGACGCGCGTGGCGATCGTGACCTCCTCGCCGGCCTCCGTCAGCTCGAACACCCGGCCGCCCCGGAGGCGATTGCGCTCGGCGCCGGCCAGACCGTAGGCGCCGAAGCCGGTCCCCGGGGCATAGCCCAGCATCACGCCGTAGTAGTCGCCCATGTAATCGTTGACGTGGTCGTGCCCGACGAACACACCCTTCACGTCGCCGCGTTCGAGGATCGCGTTGAACATCCCCGAGTTGAACGGCCCGGGGCATTCGTCCTCGTTGCGTTCGCCGACGATGCCGTGGCGGGCCTTGCCGCGAGCGGCGTCGGCCGCCGTTCGGGTGTCCACACCGCCCCACCACATGAAGCGGTGCTCCCACAGCGCGATGTGGAGGAACATGAGGCCGGGTACCTTGCGCCCTCTGCGCTGCTCCAGCCGTTGCGACTGGTCGCGGTACCAGGCGACCTGGTCCATGCGCAGCCAGTCCCAGGCCGGGTAACCGGCGAAGTCCTGGCCGTCGATGGCGTCCGGCGCGTAGCGGCCCGAGTCCATCAGCCAGAGGGCGAACGCCTCCCGGTTCTTCTTGGCGGCGGAGCCGATCGTCACGATCGTGTTGCTCGTACCCGTCACGCCGCGGGTGTTCTCGGCGTTCACGTTGTACTCGTACGACCGGTAGATCTTCAGCATCCCGGCTTCGTCGACACCGGACTGCGGCAGCGAGTCCTCGTCGTGGTTGCCGTAGGTGACCGCCCACGGGATGCGACGGGACTCCATCGGCATGACGACGTTGTTGATGGCCTGCTTCACTGCCAGCCGCGTCTCGCAGCCGCCCGTGATCACGTCGCCGTTGATGACCACGAAGTCCGGCTTCTCCTGGTCGAGCACCTTCTCCATCAGCTCGACGGTGCGACGGTCGGTGAGCTCGTCGTCCTGCGTGTCATTGAACTGCACCACCGTGAAGGTGCCGTCCGCGCGGAAGCGCAGGCTCCGCGCCTGCCCGCCACCCGGCGACGCCGGGGCGATCGTCGCTGCGGCGGCTCCGGTGCCGAGGGGGAGGGCGGTACCGAGCGCACCGAGCGCTCCCGCGGTGAGGACAGTTCGCCGGCTGAGGGGCAGTCGGTCGGGCATGCGTGGTCTCCTTCGTCTTCGGCGCGTGTCGCCGCGGTGAGACTAGGGACGCCACATGTCGACGGGGAGACCGGAAGGTGAACGCGGGCGGCCGCGTACGGCGCCGGGACGCGGTGCGCGCGTGACGCAGAGGTGAACGATGCTCAGCGGGGGAGCGCGGCCTCGATCGCCTGGACGATCTCTGGGGCGTCGGGCTTCTGCTTCGGCCGGAAGCGGAGCACGTCGCCGTCCGGCAGCACGAGGAACTTCTCGAAGTTCCACTCGACGCGGCCGGCCTTGCCGCCCGCGTCCGGTGTCTCCTTGAGAGCCTTGTAGAGCTCGGCGGCGTTCTTGCCGTTGACCTTGATCTTGTCGTTCACCGGGAAGGAGACGCCGTACGTCGTGGAGCAAAACTCGAGGATCTCGTCGACCGACCCGGGCTCCTGGCCGAAGAACTGGTTGCAGGGGAAGCCGACCACGGTGAAGCCGCGGTCGCCGAACCGGCGCTGCAGCTCCTCCAGCTGCTCGTACTGCGGGGTAAGTCCGCACTTCGAGGCGACGTTCACCACGAGCACCACGTCGGCGCCGAGATCGTCCAGTGTCTTCTCCTGCCCCTGGGCGTCTGTGAAGGGGATGGAACGGAGCGCGCGATCGGTCATATGCACAGCTTAGGTCGCCGCATCCCCACCGGCTCCGGGTCTGGGAGAATGGACACGCCATGACTCTCGCCACCGCCCCCGCCCGCCCCCTCCGCATCGGCCCGATCGACCTCGACGTGCCGGTCGTCCTCGCGCCGATGGCCGGGATCACGAACACGGCCTTCCGACGCCTGTGCCGGGAGTACGGGGCCGGCCTCTATGTCAGCGAGATGATCACCTCGCGTGCGCTGGTCGAGCGCAA
The DNA here is from genome assembly GCF_002478345.1 of Microbacterium sp. UBA7513. Taxonomy (NCBI): domain Bacteria; kingdom Bacillati; phylum Actinomycetota; class Actinomycetes; order Micrococcales; family Microbacteriaceae; genus Microbacterium; species Microbacterium sp. UBA7513. Next base: position 96,683 of record NZ_DLNJ01000023.1, on the reverse strand, counting down.
CGAGACGACCATGCGACTGATCCGGCACCACGAGTCGGAGACACCGCGGTCCATCCAGCTCTACGGCGTCGATCCGAAGACCATCGCCGAGGCCGTCCGCATCATCGTCGCGGAAGACCACGCGGATCACATCGACCTCAACTTCGGCTGCCCGGTTCCGAAGGTGACGCGCAAGGGCGGCGGAGCGGCGCTGCCGTGGAAGTCGAAGCTCTTCTCGGACATCGTCGATCAGGCCGTCAAGGCCGCCGGCGACATCCCGTTGACGGTGAAGATGCGCAAGGGCATCGACCGCGACCACCTCACGTTCCTCGACGCCGGGCGGGCCGCCGAGGACGCTGGAGCCGCCGCCGTGGCTCTGCACGCCAGGACCGCGAGCGAGTTCTACTCCGGTCACGCCGACTGGAGCGCGATCGGCGAGCTCAAGCAGGCCGTGACCAGCATCCCCGTGCTCGGCAACGGCGACATCTGGTCGGCGGACGACGCCGTGCGGATGATGGCGGAGACCGATTGCGACGGCGTGGTCGTCGGCCGCGGGTGTCTGGGACGGCCGTGGCTGTTCGGGCAGCTCGCCCTCGCGTTCGGGGGAGAGGGCAAGACGGTCGACGCGACCCTGGGCTTCGTCGCCGATGCGTTCCGCCGTCACGCGGAGCTGCTCGTCGAGTTCTTCGAGGACGAGGACCGCGGCTGCCGCGACATCCGCAAGCACGTCTCCTGGTACTTCAAGGGCTATCCGGTGGGCGGAGACATCCGCACCGGCCTCGCGACGGCTTCGAGCCTGCAGGAGATCGACGACCTCCTCGGCCGGCTGGATCGCGCGGCGCCGTATCCGGGAGCGGACGCCGAAGGGCAGCGCGGACGCGCGGGACACCCGAAGAAGACCGCCCTTCCGGAGAAGTGGCTGGAGTCGCGCGAGCTCGCCTCGTCGGCGTCGGAGATGATGCGTGGAGCGGAGATCGAGAACAGTGGCGGATGACCCCCGGGTCGGCGCGCGCGCCGACGGCTACGACCCGCGCGACGCGGAGCGCTTCATCGCGGAGACCCATCGTTCCGAGCGAGACGACTTCGCCCGCGACCGCGCCCGGGTGCTGCACTCCGCGGCTCTGCGGCGGCTCGCCGCGAAGACGCAGGTGCTCAGCCCCGCCAGTACGGCCGACTTTGCCCGCAATCGCCTGACCCACTCGCTCGAGGTCGCGCAGGTCGGCCGAGAGCTCGCGGCCGCTCTCGGCGTCTCTGCGGACGTGGTGGACACCGCGTGCTTGAGCCACGATCTCGGCCACCCGCCGTTCGGCCACAACGGGGAGCGGGCCCTGAACGAGTGGGCCGAGGCCATCGGCGGCTTCGAGGGCAACGCCCAGTCGCTGCGCATCCTCACCCGGCTCGAGGCGAAGGTGCTCGACGCCGACGGCGCCTCCGTCGGCCTGAACCTCACGCGCGCGAGTCTCGACGCGACCTGCAAGTATCCGTGGACCGTCGACAGTCCCGTCCCCGACCCCGGGGGCCGGCTCAAGTTCGGCGTGTACCCGGAGGACGAGGCGGTGTTCCGTTGGATGCGGGAGGGAGCGCCAGGGCGGCTGCGCTGCATCGAGGCGGAGATCATGGATCTCTCCGACGACATCGCCTACTCGGTGCATGACTTCGAGGACGCGATCGTCAACGGGTACGTCGACGTCGCTCAGCTCGCCGACCCCGCGGCCCACGAAGCCCTGCTCAGTCGGATCCAGCAGTGGGTCGGCTACGACTTCACGCGTGACGAGCTCGCCGATGCCCTCTACCGGCTCGCCTCGCAGCCGATGTGGCTCGCGTCCTTCGACCGCTCCCGACAGGACCTCGCCCGGCTCAAGAACCTCACCAGCGACCTCATCGGCCGGTTCGCCCGCGCGGCTGTCTCGGCCACGCGCGAGGCCTTCGGAGGCACGCGCCTGGTCCGCTACAACGCGCACGTGATCGTGCCCCGCGTCGTCGAGGTCGAGATCGCGGTTCTCAAGGGGATCATGGGGCAGGCGATCGTCACGATCGATGCCAGGAAGGGTGTCTACAAGGAGCAGCGGAGGGTCCTCAAGCGGCTGGCCGACGCCCTGTGGTCGACGGACACCCTGTGGTCGGCCGGCGCCGACGTGCTGGAGCCCGCGTTCGCAGCCGACTTCGTCGCCGCCGAGGGCGACGCGGAGCGGGCGCGCGTGGTCGTGGACCAGATCGCGAGCCTGACCGATCAGAGTGCGATCGACTGGCACAACCGGCTGGTCGGCGAGATCGACCCGGCGGAGGTCGGCATCTGGACGCCGCGTCACGCGCGCCCCGGCGCGCGCACGCCTGTCGAGAGGCGGCCCGTCGCAGAAGGCGCCCGCTGATGCCCCGCATCCGGCAGGCCGACGTCGACGAGGTCAAAGCCCGCACCAACATCGCGGACATCGTGGGGGAGCGCGTCGCCCTCAAGTCCGCGGGGGTGGGGTCCCTCAAGGGACTGTGCCCGTTCCACGACGAGAAGAGCCCCAGCTTCCACGTGCGTCAGCAGGTCGGCTACTACCACTGCTTCGGCTGCGGGGAGTCGGGCGACGTGTACTCCTTCCTCCGCGCGATGGACCACGTGAGCTTCACGGAGGCGGTCGAGCGGCTCGCGGGCCGCATCGGCTACACCCTGCATTACGAGGACGGCGGCCCGGCGCCGGAGACCAGTGGTCGCAGCCGCCTGTACGCAGCGAACACGGCGGCCGCGGAGTTCTTCCGGTCCCAGCTGCTGTCGCCGGATGCGGAGGCGGCCCGCCGGTTCCTCGGGGAGCGCGGCTTCGACGCCGGGGCGGCTGCGCACTTCGGCGTCGGCTTCGCCCCTCGGGGATGGGACGGCATGCTCAAGGCGCTGACCGCCCAGGGCTTCACGCGCGAGGAGCTGAGCACCGCAGGACTCGTCTCCACGGGACAGCGCGGTGTGTACGACCGGTTCCGCGGCCGCCTCGTCTGGCCGATCCGCGACGTGTCGGGGCAGACGATCGGCTTCGGCGCCCGCAAGCTCTTCGACGACGACCAGGGCCCCAAGTACCTCAACACCCCCGAGACCCCGATCTACAAGAAGGCGCAGGTGCTCTACGGGCTCGACCTCGCCAAGCGGGACATCGCTCGCGGCGACCCCCGCCGGGTCGTGGTCGTCGAGGGCTACACCGACGTGATGGCCTGCCACCTCGCGGGCTTGACGACCGCGGTCGCGACCTGTGGCACGGCCTTCGGCGCCGAGCACATCAAGGTCCTCCGCCGGGTCATGGGCGACGACAACGCGTCCGGGGAGGTGGTGTTCACCTTCGACGGCGACGAGGCGGGGCAGAAGGCCGCCCTGCGCGCGTTCACCGAGGACGACAGGTTCAACGCGCAGACATTCGTCGCGGTCGCACCGGACGGCCTCGATCCGTGCGACCTCCGGCTGCAGCGCGGTGACGCGGCGGTGCGCGGTCTCATGGACGCGAAGCAGCCGATGTTCGAGTTCGCGATCGACCGCAAGCTCGCCGGATTCGACCTCGCCACGGTCGAGGGTCGGGTCGGCGCCCTCCGCGCCGCGGCCCCGATCGTCGCGGAGATCCGCGATCGCCTCCTGCGCCCCGGCTACGAGCGGGTGCTGGCACGCCGTCTCGGCATGGACCCGACCGAGGTGCACGGGGAGGTCGAGCGCGCCGCGCGCGGTGCGCAGGCCGCCGCTCCTCAGCCGCGTCGGGAGGCCTCGCCGCGGGTCGATCCCGCCACGGGCGGACCGGTCGTCGCGGCCGTGACGCTCGCCAGCCTGCCCCGTTCGCCCGACGTCGCCGTGGAGCGCGACGCGCTCATGGGCGCCCTCCAGTACGGTCATCAGATCGATGCCGCGTTGCTGACCCGCGCCCTGGCGGAGCCGTTCCGCACGCCCGGCCTCGATGCGGTGCGCGAGGCGGTCGCCGCGGCCCCCGACCGCAGCCGCGCCGGATGGGTGACGGACGCGGTGAACAGCGTGCGCGAGCCGTACCGCTCGCTCGCGGGCGAGCTGTTGATGACGCCGTTCCCGGCGCGGGATGAGGCCGGCGCGGTGGCGTCCGCGACGGATCTCGCCCGACGGCTGGTCGTGCGCCAGCTCGAGCACGAGAAGCAGGAGCTGCTGGGCGCGGTCCAGCGCGTCCCCGCGGACTCCGACGGCGGGCGCGCGCTGCGGGTGCGGCTGCGGGACATCGACGTGGAGCGCCAGCGGTTCTTCGCCGAGTCGTAACCGGAACGGTCCCGGACGAGACGGCAGGATGGAGATATGCCCCGTACGCCCGAATCCTCGAACGCGATCGAGTGCTCCGATCTGGTCATCGACCGGATCGGTCACGGCACGCCCAATCGCGCGGTCGACGGCGTGACGTTCTCCCTCGCCCCCGGCGGGCTCATCTGCGTCGCGGGACCGACCGGCTCGGGCAAGTCGACCCTCGTCGCCGCGCTTGCAGGTTCCACGGATCCCTCGGTGCGCGTCGTCGGCGGGCGGGCGCAGGTGTGCGGCATCGACATCCGTCGTCCGGGCCGCAAGCATCGCATCCTCACCTATCGCACCGGCTTCGTGCCGCAGGGCGCCGGGGCGGATCTGCCGCCGCAGCTGACGGTCAACGAGGTCATCGCCGAGCCGATCCTCATCCGGGAGAAGCGCGTCAACACCCGCGCGCTCTCCATCCGGGTGGCGACGCTCCTGGATGAGCTCCACCTGCCGCTCGGGACCGCGGCGAAGTTCCCCTACGAGCTCAGCGCGGGCATGCGCCAGCGGGTCGCGATCGCCCGTTCCTTCGTGCTGGAGCCGCGGGTGCTCATCGCCGACGAGATTCTCGCGAACCTCGATCTGGAGGTGCGACCGGTCGTCTTCGACGCCATCACCCGGCGCCGCAAGGAGGAGGGGATGGCGGCTCTCCTCGTCACCAACGACGCGGACTTCATCCGGGAGCTGAACGCCGAGACGCTCATGCTGCGCGGGGGCCACGTCGTCGCGCGTGGCGTCGGCAAGGACCTGCTCTGGGTGCCGAACGCGGAGTCGGATTCCCGCCGCTGAGCGCGACACGCCCGAGGGTCACGGAAGGCGACCCGGTGTCACGAACAGCGTCCCGAGTTTGCTAAGCTTGACGAGTTGCCCGCACCGCGGTGCACATTCCTCGGTAGCTCAATTGGCAGAGCAGCCGGCTGTTAACCGGCAGGTTCTTGGTTCGAGTCCAAGCCGGGGAGCCAACGAGAGAAGCCCCCTCCACGGAGGGGGCTTCTCTCGTTCCCGGACCGCTCGTCTGCGCCCCGGGACACAAGAAGAGCCCCTCCACGCGGAGGGGCTCTTCCTGTCGGGGAGGACGGTTCAGCCGACGCCCTCCATGGCGCTCGTCTCGGTGTTGCCGATCCGGGCGATGACGTCAGGGCGACGACGGGCGAGGTAGGCGTACCGGGCGAGCGCGAGAGCGACGGTCACGAGGAACACGTACGGGATCACGTTGTAGGGGAAGGAAGGAACGGGCCACACGTTCGCGAAGAAGACGTACGCCATCGTCACGACCGCGACCGTGGCGCACACCTTCACGAGGCCGTTCCGCATCTTCGCCCGCTGCGTGTAGACCACGCAGGCGATGGCGACGAGGGCGTAGGCGACCATGTAGCCGTAGGTGCCCCAGGTGTTGACCCAGACCAGGATGTCGCCCGTCGCCGCTCCCGCCACCAGCAACACGATGTCGACCGTGATCGCCGCGGCGCCGGCGAGGATGAGCACGCGGTGCGGCGTGAGGTGCTGCTCGTGCGTGCGGCCGAAGCGCTCCGCGACGACGCCTTCCTTGCCCATCACGTAGACGATGCGGCCGATCACGTTGAGCGGGGCGACGACGACCGCGAAGAACGACGCCGAGACGCCGAACGTGAGCACGGCCGCGAACCAGCCCGGCATGCCGATGAGGGCGGACATGCTCTCCAGCGGGCTCGCGGCGGTGGCGAGGTCGTCGCCGAGGACCGCGATCTGCGTGTAGGCGGCGAAGACGTAGAGGACGCCCACGCCGAGGGCGCTCCACATGATGGCGCGGGGGATCGCCTTGTACGGCTCCTTGGCCTCGCGGCCGAGGGCGTCTGCAGAGGAGAAGCCGACGAAGCCCAGGATGCCCAGGACCATGCCGGACGCGATGCCCTGGAACGACGAGCCGGTCGCGAGCACCTGCGCGGGGTCCCAGGCCGAGGGGCCCGCCCACGCGAGCGCCGCGATGAGCAGCACGAGGATGATGCCCACGGAGAGCAGCTCGAGGACGAGCGAGACCCGGGCGGAGAGCCGGATCCCGCGGATGGTGAACAGCGTCGCCATCCCACCGAGCACGATCGCCAGGCCGATGTCCCACCCGAGCCCCTGGGCGGGCAGGCCGAGCATGCTCAGGAACTGTCCCATGTAGCTGACCGAGCCGCTGAGGGAGGCTGCTGCGATGCCGAAGCAGCCGATCAGCAGTGTCACGCCGGCGAGGAAGGCGCCGAACGGGCCGAGGCCCTTCGACACATAGGTGTACAGCGAGCCCGCGGAGGCGTGCTTGCGGGCGAACACCACCACGCAGTAGCCGACGCACAGGATCACGATGATGGCCAGTGCGAAGGCGTAGATGGTGCCGTTCCCGGCGCCGAGGAAGATGGCGGCGGCCGTGAAGGCGATGACGGCGCTGGGAGCGATGTTGGCGATGGCCTGGGCGGCGAGCTCGGGTCCGCTCATGACGCCGGTGCGGAGACCGGCATCCTGCGGGGCGCCAGGCGGGGCGACGACGGTGTCTGACATAGTTCTCCTGGTTTCGGGTTTCAGAGATGGGCCGCGCGCGGCGGTCAGGGGATGAGGAGGGTGCGCAGTGCCGAGCCGCCGTCGAGGTCGTCCAGGGCGGCGGCGGCCTCGGAGAGCGGGCGGCGACCGGAGATCAGCGGGTCGATCTTGAGCTGTCCGTCCATGTAGCGGTCCACGAGCGCGGGGACGTCGATCGACGGTCGCACCGAGCCGTAGTTCGAGCCGAGGATGCGCTGGTCGGCCTCGGCGAGGACGAGCGGCTCGAACGAGGCACGTGCTCCCGTGGGTGGCAGCCCGACGATGACGGCGGCGCCACCGAGCCCGAGAATCTGGATGGACTGCTCGGTCGTGGAGGTGCGGCCGATCGCGTCGAAGGCGTAGTCGACGCCGTCCGGGATGAGCTCGCGCAGCTGGGCCACGGCATCGCCCTGGGAGGCGTCGATGCGGTCTGTGGCCCCGAACTGCAGGGCCATCTGCGTCTTCTCCGGCCGCACGTCGATCGCGACGATGCGCTCGGCGCCAGCGAGTCGGGCGCCCTGGACGACGTTGAGCCCCACGCCGCCGCAGCCGATGACGGCGACGGTCGACCCCGGTTCCACGGCGGCGGTGTTCAGGACGGCGCCGACGCCGGTCGCGACCGCGCAGCCGACGACGGCGATGACGTCGAGGGGTGCGTCGTCACGGACCTTCACTGCTCCGGACGCGGGGACGACGACCTCCTCCGCGAAGGACGAGACACCCAGGTAGTGGTGCAGCTGCTCGCCGTCGCGGCTCAGCCGGGACGTGCCGTCGAAGAGCACGCCGAGGGGAGCGACCACGGTCGCGACCTTCTGACAGCGGGCCTCGTGACCGGCGCGGCAGTAGCGGCACTCGCCGCACGGCGGCACCCAGCTCAGCACGACGTGGTCGCCGACGGCGAGGGTGGTGACGCCTTCGCCGAGTTCGGTGACGACACCGGAGCCCTCGTGGCCCATGACCAGGGGAGCGGCGGCATCCCACTCGCCGCGCTTGACGTGCAGGTCGGAGTGGCAGACGCCGGCGGCGGCGATGCGCACGCGCACCTCACCGGCGCGGGGCGGGGCGAGGTCGACGTCGACGAACTCGATGGGCGACTGGGGGTCGCGGAAGACAACAGCTTTCATGACATCCTTCGGGAAGTGGGGATGCGCACGATGCTAGGAGAGAGCGGAAGGCCTCGGCATCCGACAGAAGAGTGAATCGAATGGCCGTCCTTCGACAATCTGTATGATCGGAGGGTGGCTCGTGACGTCGCCTCCGTGGCCCGCTATCTCCGCGCGGAGCTGCTGCCCGGCGCCGTTCCCGGTGCGCGGCCCGTCAACGCGGTCCTTCCCCTCGACGATTTCGGTCCGCCGGTGGATCCGCTCCATGCGACGCTCGTCGTGGCCGAGGAGGCCGCGCTCCTCGGCGTCGACGGCGACCGCCGGGCCGCGCTGCGGGAGACCGTGGTGGTCACCAGCGCCGACAGCCCCCGTCTTCGCGAAACCCTGCGGGACGCGGAGATCACGGCCATCGTCGGGGTCCCCCTGCCGCCGCCGCTGCTCGTCCCGATGCTGACCTCGCTCCTTGCCGTCGATCAGGCGGCGGAGGCTCGCGCCATCACCTCGGCGATGCGGGTGCTCACCCTGGCGGCGCGACGCAGCGGCATCACCGGCGTCATCGCGGAACTGGCGCACCGCATCGACGGGTGGGCGGTACTCCTGGATCGGCACGGCGACGTCATCACCACGGCCGGTGCCGGGAGCCTGCACATCGACGATGCGATCGCCGTCGCCGTCGGCCGCCCGGTGCGGGTGCGGCATCGTGCCCTGCAGGTGCACCCGGTCGGTCCTGGCCAGGACATCACCGCGCAGCTCGTGACCGCTCCGCGCAACGACAGCTCCGGCCGCGGTAGGGAACTGAGCTCGCAGGCCGCGGCGCTGCTCGATCTCCTGATGCGCACCCGCGACAGCAGCCAGCTGGAGCGCCTGGGCCGCTCGATGATGTTCGAGACCGTGCGCGAGGGAGGGGAGGAGGCCACTCGCCTGCTCCGCCGCTGGGGCGTGCACGAGCGCGTGCTGGTGGGGTTCGCCCTCGCCTCCCGTACCAGCGGTGTCGATGTCGAGCATCTGCTCGGCCTCTGGCTCGACGAGCTGGGCGCGGAGCACGTCTTCACGTCGCAGCGGGGAATCGTCCAGGGCGTCGTGCGCGAGGACCATGCCGACCAGATCGCGCATCGCGCCAGGACCTTCGCGTCGACCCTCTATCTCGGCCTCGGCCGACCGGCAAGCACCGATGCTCTCGCGCGCAGCATCGACGAGGCGCGGCACGCCTGCGAAGCCGCGCGCACCGGGGGTGAACGCGTGGTCCGCTACGAGGCCATCCCGACGGTGTCGTTCGTGCTCGGGGCCCTGGATACGGATCAGACCACGCGCCTCGCGCGTCTGCTCGACCCGCTGCGCGCGGCCGAGCGGCCGGCCGAGCTCCTCGACACGCTCCGGGTGTTCCTCGCGAGCAACGGGGCGTGGAGCGAGAGCGCGGCGCGGCTGCGCATCCACCGCCAGACGCTGACGACCCGCGTCCGACGGATAGAGGACCTCACGGGTCTCTCGCTGTCCGATCCGGACGATCGCGTCGCGGCGTGGCTCGCCCTCCGCGCCGCTGACGGCTGAGCCGTGGCACGGACGACGAAGGGCCCCGCCTCGCGGCGGAGCCCTTCGTGAAGACGCGGTCTGATCAGCGCGCGGCGCCCTTGAGCGATCCCTCGACCTGTCCGGCCGGGTCGATGATGATGCACTGGATCACGCGGTCGTTGGCCTGCTCCCACGAGTCCTTGCTGGGGGTGAGCGTGGTCACGTCCAGGGCGGATTCCTGGTAGGAGACGCCGACGAAGGACGTGTACGCGTCGCCGATGCAGCCTTCGGAGGCGGCGCTGATGGCATCCTCCGAGTAGTCGCCGTCGTCCATCTTGATCTCGTAGAAGACCTCTTCGTCGTGGGGCTCGGAGCACGGCACGACGTTCGCGTCGGTGAGCATCCCGGAGCCGGTCTCGAGCATGCAGTCGCCGAGCTTCACCGAGAAGACGTCGATGTTCGCGCTCTCGGTGACCTGGCCGGTCTCCTCGTCGCGGTCGGCGTCGGCGCGACCGCCGCCGAGGATGCTGTTGATCGCGCTGCAGCCGGTGAGGGCGAGCGAGACGGCGACGGCCGAACCGGTGAGCACGAGTGCGCGACGGGTGCGCGACTTCATCATGGATTTCCCCTTCAGAGCGTGACGCGGGGCATGCTGAATATCCCCGCCGCGAACACGCTATAGTGCCCGGAGTCTATGACGCAACTTGAAGGATGCTGTGCGTGGGCTGAATGCGATCAGCCCTCGAGGTCGTCCACGCCGGGGAGCCAGCTGGCCCCCGGACGCCCCCAGCCGCGCTTGCGCGCGATCTTCTGCGTCGTTTTCCAGTCGGAGTCCGAGAGGCGGTCGATGTAGAGCACGCCGTCCAGATGATCGAACTCGTGCTGCATGATCCGAGCGCGCCACCCGTCCACCTCCAGCGCGACCGGGTCACCGTCCAGGTCCGTCGCGGTCACCCGCACCCGGTCGGACCGACGCAGCGGGAACCGCTCGCCGGGGAACGACAGGCAGCCCTCGGACTCCAGCTCGGGGTCGGGCGCGCCCGGCTCCATCGGCGTCATCCACAGTTCGGGATTGATGAGCACACCGCGCCACGGCTGGTCGTCGTCGTCGACATAGGAGTACGTGTAGATCCGCAGCGGCACCCCCACCTGGGGAGCGGCGAGGCCGACGCCGGGTGCCGCGTCCATGGTCTCGAACATGTCGGCGACGAGGGCGCGGATCTCGTCGGTGATCGCCTCGACGGGGGAGGCGGGGGAGTGCAGGACGGGATCGCCCATGATGCGAATCGGAAGGACAGCCACGTCACAACCCTAGTCGGCGGCACTCTCCGGGTAGGGTCGTACTGTGAGCGCAGGGGTGTGGATGGGGACGGTCGAGGACGTCGGCGACCAGTTGGTCGGCGCGTTCCAGAACCCCGGCCTGCTCCTGGGAATCCCTCTGGCTCTCGCCGGTGCGGTGTTCATGTCGCTCGGCGCGCAGTACCAGCATCGGGGCGTGGAGAAGGTCGAGCGGCTCAGCGGCTCCGACGGCGCCGCCGGCCTCAGCTTCGATCAGCTCAAGCGCCTGTTCACCCGCCCGTCCTGGGTGATCGGGACGCTCATGCTGGGCCTCGCGATCGTCTGCCAGCTCGCCGCCCTCGTCAAGGCGCCCCTCATCGTGGTGCAGCCGCTCGGCGCCATCGCGCTGGTCATCACGACGCTGCTCAACGCCCGCATCTCAGGCCACGCCCCCTCGCGGCAGTCGCTCACCGCGATCATCGCCTGTGTCGGCGGCATCTTCCTGTTCGTGTTCTTCGCCGCGATCTACGCCACGGAGAAGGAGGTCACGGACCGCGAGCTGTTCGTCATCCTCGCGATCCTGCTCGTCGTGATCATCGTGCTCGGGGCGTGCTGGCTCATCCTCCGGCACCGGATGCGGGCGCTGTTCTACATCATCGGCGCCGGCATCCTCTACGGTTTCGTCGCCACCCTCGCGAAGGTCATCATCAAGCGCATCGAGGCGGGCCAGTTCGAGTGGATCACCGCGGTCTGCCTGCTCGCGTTGCTCTCGGCGGGTGCCGTCGGCGCGTACTTCGTGCAGACCGCCTACAGCTCCGGTCCGCCGGACCTCGTCATCGCCGGTCTGACGGTGGTCGACCCCATGGTGGCCGTGCTCATCGGCATGCTCGTGCTCGGTGAGGCCGCGGCGGCTCCGTGGTGGGTCTTCATCATCTTCGGCGTCGCCGGCAGCATCGCCGTCTGGGGCGTCGTCGGGCTCGCGCGATTCCACCCGCAGGTGCTCAGCGAGAGCCAGGAGCTCGGCATCACCCGGGGAAGCGATCCCGCCACCCCGCCGGCTGCTCCGGCATCGGGCGCGCCGGAGCAGCCTGACCCGCGTGAGACACGCGGCCCGGACGCTCAGTAGGCCTGGTCGATGAGGTCGGGGGAGACCTCGGACGCCGCTGCCTCGTCGACGAAGAACACCGTCCGCTTCCGGCCCTTCGCCCCGGCGGCCGGAACGCTCGTGTAGCTGGCGCCGGCGAGAGCGAGGCCGAGCGCCGATGCCTTGTCGGCACCCGTCAGAACCAGCCACACCCGCTTAGATGCGTTGAGCACGGGACGCGTCAGGGTCACGCGCTCGGGCGGGGGCTTGGGGGAGTCCCGCACGGGGAGTGCCGCCGCATCGGTCACGGTGACCTCTTCCCGGTCCGGGAAGAGCGACGCGATGTGGCCGTCGGGGCCGACGCCGAGGAAGCACACGGCGAAAGAGGGCCACGGGTGGTCCTCGGTGCCGAAGCGGGCGAGCTCGGCGGCGTATGCGGCGGCGGCCTCATCGAGGTCGAGACCGCTGTCCGAGGCAGCGACCTCGTGCACGTTCTCCGCGGGGACGTCGAGGTGGTCGAGCAGTGCCTCCCGGGACTGGAGGGCGTTGCGGTCCGGGTCGTTCCGCGGCACATATCGCTCGTCGCCCCACCAGAAGTGGACGAGGGACCAGTCGATCTCGGCGGATCGCGGGTTCTCCCGGACGGCGCGCAGGACCGCACCGCCCATCGACCCGCCCGTGAGGGCGACGTGAGCCAGACGGCCGTTGCGTGTCCGCGCGCGGACACGGGTGAGGAAGCGATCGGCGACCCGGAGGGCGAGGGCGGCGGGGGTGGCCTCGACCACGACCCGCTTCTCTGCGGACGATCCCGGCATCGAGGTCACTCTCCTGTCTCGGGCGGACCGAGCTTCTCCCAGCCCTCCGTGATCACTCGACCGTACAGGACGTCGGGGTCGAGCCTGCGCAGCTCCTCCGCGAGGCACTCGCGCAGCGTCCGCCGCGGCAGGTGAAGGTCGTGGTCGGGCTGGTTCGGCTGGGTGAGCACGGCGACGCCGGGCGACGGGCGCTCGAGGAGGATGTCGCCGGACTCCCGGGTGAGGCGCACCGACTTGATGCCCTCCTGCCAGTGCTCCGGGTCCTCGTACGACCACCGCACCGGGACGTCCAGGGCCATCTGCAGCCAGGCGGCGAGCAGCGCCGTGGAGGGCGAGGCACTCCCGCCACGGACCTCGACGGCGGTGATGGTCTCGTACGGCGGCTGGTCCAGCACCGCGGCGAGCTGCTCGCGCCAGTGCGTGAGGCGCGTCCAGGCGAGGTCGGTGTCGCCGGGGGCGTGCGTGCGCCCGAGGAGGGCGAGCCGGTCGCGGACGTCCGGAGACGTGGCGGCGTCGGTGATCCGGCGCTGGGCGATGCGGCCGAGCGGCGAGGTCGCGGGAGAGGTGGGGGCCTCGTCCGGCCACCACGCCACCACCGGGGCGTCCGGGAGGAGCAGCCCGGTGAGCAGGCTCTCCTCGTTGCTCGCGGCGGCGCCGTGCGCGTGCAGCACGACGACCTCGCTGGCCCCGGCGTCTCCTCCCACGCGGATCTGCGCGTCGAGGCGGGACTCACCGTCGCCGGTCGTCAGCACGATCACGCGCATCGGGTGCTCGCGCGACGCATCGTTCGCCGCGTCGATCGCGGCCTCCGCGACGCCCTTGCGGGCGGCGATGACCAGGGTGAGGACACGGCCGAGGGCGACGGCGCCGCCCTCCTCGCGCACCTTGACGAGCTGCTTGGCGACCTGGCTGACGGTCGTGTCGGGAAGGTCGATGATCACGGGCGTCTCCAGACTCGTCCGTCGCGGGCCAGCAGGTCGTCGGCCGAGGCCGGTCCCCACGAGCCGGGCGCGTACTGCTCCACCGGACCGCCCTGGGCGGCCCAGTACTTCTCCACCGGGTCGAGGATCTTCCAGGAGAGCTCGACCTCCTCGTGCCGCGGGAACAGCGGCGGATCGCCCAGGAGGACGTCGAGGATCAGACGCTCGTACGCCTCCGGGCTCGCCTCCGTGAACGCGTGGCCGTAGCCGAAGTCCATCGTCACGTCGCGGACGTTCGTGCCGTTGCCCGGCACCTTCGAGCCGAAGCGGATCGTCACGCCCTCGTCGGGCTGGACGCGGATCACCAGGGCGTTCTGCCCGAGCTCCGAGGCGTTGCCGCGGCCGAACAGGTGCTGCGGCGCGCGGTTGAACACCACGGCGATCTCCGTCACCCGACGGCCGAGGCGCTTGCCCGTCCGCAGGTAGAACGGCACGCCGGCCCAGCGTCGGGTGTCGATCTCCAGCTTGATGGCCGCGTAGGTCTCCGTCGTCGACTCGGGGTTCATCCCCTCCTCGTCGAGGAAGCCGGTGACCTTCTCGCCGCCCTGCCAGCCTCCGGCGTACTGCCCGCGCGCGGTGGCGAGGGAGAGATCCTCCGGCACGTGCACCGCGGCGAGGACCTTCTCCTTCTCGGCCCGCAGATGCTCGGCGGAGAGGCTGATGGGCTCCTCCATCGCCGTGAGCGCGAGGAGCTGGAGCAGGTGGTTCTGGATGACGTCGCGGGCGGCGCCGATCCCGTCGTAGTACCCCGCACGACCGCCGACGCCGATGTCCTCGGCCATCGTGATCTGCACGTGATCGACGTAGTTGCGGTTCCAGATCGGCTCGTACAGCTCGTTGGCGAAGCGCAGCGCGAGGATGTTCTGCACCGTCTCCTTGCCGAGGTAGTGGTCGATGCGGAAGATCGAGTCGGCGGGGAACGCCACCTCGAGGGCCGCGTTGAGAGCGCGCGCCGACTCGAGGTCGTGCCCGAACGGCTTCTCGATGACGACGCGCCGCCAGCGCTCGTCGTCGTCCGCGTCCTCGCCCACGAGCCCCGATTCCTTGAGCTGCTTCGCGACGAGCGGGAAGTCCTTAGGCGGGATCGAGAGGTAATAGGCGTGGTTGCCCATGGTGCCGCGTTCCACGTCGAGCTTCTCGACGGTCTCCCGCAGCTTGCGGAAGGAGTCGGGGTTGTCGAACTCGCCGGAGACGAACCGGATGCCCTGGAGCAGCTGCGTCCAGGTCTCCTCGCGGAACGGCGTGCGGGCATGCTGCTTCACGGCGTCGTAGACGACCTGGGCGAAGTCCTGGTCCTCCCAGTCGCGGCGGGCGAAGCCCACGAGCGCGAAGCCCGGGGGCAGGAGCCCCCGGTTCGCGAGATCGTAGACCGCCGGCATGAGCTTCTTGCGGGACAGATCACCCGTCACGCCGAAGATCACGAGGGCGCTGGGCCCCGCGATCCTGTTGAGACGACGATCGTCGGGGTCGCGCAGCGGGTTGTGCCCGCGCGAGATGGGTACAGACATCGGTGGGGGCTCTCCTGCGGTTACTTCTGTGCGGCTTCGAAGAGGGCGAGCACGTCGTCCGAGGACTCGGTGATCGTCAGCGAGACGACGGGTCGTCCGTGCTCCGCGAGCACGCCCGCGTCGCCGGCCGCCTGCGCCTGGATGAGCTGTCCGAACGTGAACGGCCGGTCGGGGATCTCGAGGTCCACGTCCGTGCGCTCCAGGATCTGCAGGAACACGCCCTGAGCGGGGCCGCCCTTGTGGTACTGACCCGTGGAGTGCAGGAAGCGCGGTCCCCAGCCGAACGTGGTCGGGCGCCCGGAGTCGGCGGCGACGAGCTCGCGCAGGCCCTGGAGCTGCGGCACCTCGAGGCGGTTGACGTACGCCTGGATCGACACGTAGCCGTCGGCGGGGAGCTGGGCCCAGAGGGCGTCCAGCACGCCTTCGACGGTGCCAGACACGGCGAGGGCGGGGTCGGAGACCCGGACCTCGACGCCGTTCTCGACGAATGCGGGAGCTGTCGGCTCCGGTCGGGCGTCGAGCAGGCCCCGGGCGGCGACCTTGGCCGACTCGACGTCGGGCTGGTCGAACGGGTTGATGCCGAGGAGGTGCCCGGCGATGGCCGTCGCGTACTCCCAGACGATGAACTGCGCGCCGAGTGTGCCGCTGACGAGGATCTCGCCCTCGTGCCGCTCGTGCAGGTGGAACTCGTTGGCGTCGTCGACGAGACGCACGATCTGGAGGTCGGCGGGGACCGGGTCGAGCTCCGGCGAGACCGGGAGCAGGACGACCGGGAGGATGCCCGTGCCCTCCTTGCCTGTGGACTCGGCGATCAGCTGCTCGATCCAGTCCGGCAGCCCCTTGATGTGCGTGCCGTCGGTGATCAGACCCAGCTTGTCGCGGCGGGGGCTGGTGGCGGCGATCGCGGCCCCGAGACGGAGTGCGGGGTTGTCGGCGGAGTCCACGGCCACCTCGAGCAGCGAGGCCTCGGCCTCGTCCAGGAGCTCGTCGATGTCGACGCCGGAGAGTCCCGACGGGACGAGGCCGAAGGCGGTCAGTGCCGAGTAGCGGCCGCCCACGTTCGGGTCGGCGTTGAAGACCCGGTAGCCGGCCTCGCGTGCGGAGGCGTCGAGCGGCGAACCGGGATCGGTGACCACGACGATCCGCTCGGTGGGGTCGATGCCGAGGTCGCGGAAGGCGGCCTCGAAGGTGCGGCGCTGCGAGTCGGTCTCGACCGTGGAGCCCGACTTCGAGGACACGACGAGGACCGTCTCGGCGAGACCCTCGTCGAGCGCGGCGAGCACCTGTCCCGGGGCGGTGGAGTCGAGGATCGTGAGCGGGACGCCGGACGTCTGCGCGATGACCTCGGGAGCGAGCGACGAGCCGCCCATTCCGGCCAGCACCACGCGCGTGACGCCCTTCGCTGCGAACTCCTCGCGCAGCGCGACGATCTCGGCGACCAGCGGGCGGGAGACCGAGACGGCCTCGACCCAGCCGAGGCGGACCGACGCCTCGGCCTCGGCGGCCGGACCCCAGAGCGTAGCGTCGCCGCCGGTGATGCGGGAGGCGACGAGGTCGTGGACCAGGGCGGGCACGGTCTCCTCGATGGCGACGCGCGCCGCGCCCGATGCGTGGATGGCGAAGGTCATCGCTGGGCCTCCAGAGCCTCGGTGACCTGTGCGAGCAGATCGTGCCAGGAGTCGATGAACTTCGCGACCCCCTCCTCCTCGAGCACCTCGGTCACGGCGTCGAAGTCGACGCCCACCTCGGCGAGCCCGGCGAAGACCTCGCGGGCCTCCTCGTAGCCGCCGGTGATGGTGTCTCCCGTGACGACGGCGTGGTCGAACGTCGCCTCGAGGGTCTTCTCCGGCATCGTGTTGACGACGCCGTCGGCGACCAGTTCCGTCACGTACAGCGTGTCGGGGAGGTTCGGGTCCTTGACGCCGGTCGAGGCCCACAGCGGGCGCTGGACGTTGGCGCCGGCGGTGAGGAGATCCTGCGCGCGCTTCTCGGCGAACGTCTTCTCGAAGAGCTCGTAGGCGAGTCGGGCGTTTGCGAGCCCCGCCTTGCTCTTCAGCGCGGCGGCGGCGTCCGTTCCGATCGCGGTCAGGCGCTTGTCCGTCTCGGTGTCGACCCGGGAGACGAAGAACGAGGCCACGGAGTGGATGGTGGACAGATCGATGCCCGCGTCCTTGGCCCGCTCGAGGCCCGTGAGGTACGCCTCGATGACCTCGGCGTAGCGCTCCAGGCTGAAGATGAGGGTCACGTTGACGCTGATGCCGTTCGCGATCGCCTCGGTGATGGCTGGGAGGCCGGCCTTGGTCGCCGGGATCTTCACGAGGAGGTTGGGCCGGTCGATCCGGTCCCACAGCTCCTTGGCCTGCGCCACGGTGCCGTCGGTGTCGTGGGCGAGGTCGGGGGAGACCTCGATCGAGACGCGACCGTCGACGTGGCCGGACTCCTCCCACACCGGGCGGAAGACGTCGAGCGCGGCACGGACGTCCTGGGTCGTCGCGGCGAACACCGCGTCCTCGGCCGAGGCTCCGGACGCGGCGAGCTCGGTGACCTGCGCGTCGTAGGACGTGTCGTTCTTATCCGTGATCGCGTTCGCGAAGATGGTCGGGTTGGTGGTGACGCCCACGACGTTGCGCGTCGCGATCAGCTCGGCGAGGTTGCCGGAGGAGATGCGGGTGCGCGAGAGGTCGTCGAGCCAGATGCTGACGCCGGCGGCGGCGAGCTGGGCGGTGGGGGTGCTCATGCGTTCTCCTTGATGGTCTCGCGGGCGGCCGCGACGACGGCCTCGGTGGTGATGCCGAACTTCTCGAAGAGGGTCTTGTAGTCGGCGGAGGCGCCGAAGTGGTCGATGCCGACCGATCGTCCGCGGTCGCCGACGATGCCGCGCCACGTGAGCACGGAACCGGCCTCGACCGAGACGCGGGCGGTGACGGACGCTGGCAGCACGCTCTCGCGGTAGGCCTCGTCCTGCTCCGCGAACCACTCCAGCGAGGGGGCGGAGACGACGCGGGCGTTCACGCCCTCGCCGGCGAGCACCTCGCGGGCGTTCACCGCGAGCTGCACCTCGGAGCCGGTCGCCACGATGATGACGTCCGGCGTGCCGTTCGGCGCCTCGGCGAGGACGTAGGCGCCCTTGGCGGCCTGGGCGGCGGAGGCGAAGGTGTCGCCCGAGGCCTCGCCCTCGCCGCGCGGGAACACCGGGATGTTCTGGCGGGTCAGTGCGATGCCGGCCGGGCCCTCGTGGCGCCGGAGGATCTCGAGCCACACGGCGGCCGTCTCGTTGGCGTCCGCGGGACGGACGACGGCCAGGTTCGGGATCGCGCGCAGCGTCGCGAGCTGCTCGATCGGCTGGTGCGTCGGGCCGTCCTCGCCGAGGGCGACGGAGTCGTGCGTCCAGACGAAGACGCTCGGCACATTCATCAGCGCGGCCAGGCGCACGGCCGGACGCATGTAGTCGCTGAAGATGAGGAACGTGCCCCCGAAGGCGCGCGTGGGCCCGTGCAGCACGATGCCGTTGACGATCGCACCCATGGCGTGCTCACGGATGCCGAAGTGCAGCACCCGGCCGTACGGGGTGCCCGACCACTCGTGGGTCGACCACTCAGCCGGGATGAACGACGGCGCGTCCTTGATCGTCGTGAGGTTCGACTCGGCGAGGTCGGCGGAGCCGCCCCAGAGCTCGGGGAGCTGCGCGGCCAGCGCGTTGATGACCTGGCCGGACGCGGCGCGGGTCGAGACGTCCTTGCCGGCCTCGAAGACGGGGAGTGCGTCGGCGATGTCGGCGGGGAGCTCGTGGGCCTCGACGCGGTCGAGCAGGGCCTTGCGCTCGGGGTTGGCGGCCGCCCAGGCATCGAACGACTCCTGCCAGGCGGCGCGGGCCTCGGCGGCGCGCTCCGCGAGGCCGCGCGTGCGCTCCAGCACCTCGTCGGCGACGACGAAGGTCTGCTCCGGGTCGAACCCGAGGACCTTCTTGGTGGCGGCGAGCTCGTCGGCTCCGAGCGCCGATCCGTGGATCTTCCCGGTGTTCTGCTTGCCGGGAGCAGGCCAGCCGATGGTGGTCTTGAGGATGATGAGCGACGGCTTGTCGGTCTCGCCCTTGGCCGCCTCGATCGCGGCGTGGAGCTCGGCGACATCCTCCACGTACTCGCCGGTCTTCTTCCAATCCACCGTCTGCACGTGCCAGCCGTAGGCCTCGTACCGAGCCGCGACGTCCTCGGTGAAGGCGACGTTCGTGTCGTCCTCGATGGAGATCTGGTTGGAGTCGTAGATCGCGATGAGGTTGCCGAGCTGCTGGTGGCCGGCGAGCGAGGAGGCCTCGCTGGTGACGCCCTCCTGCAGATCGCCGTCGCCCGCGATCACGTAGACGAAGTGGTCGAACGGGCTCGTGCCCGCTGCGGCCTCGGGGTCGAAGAGGCCGCGCTCGTACCGGGCGGCGTACGCGAAGCCGACTGCCGAGGCGAGGCCCTGGCCCAGTGGGCCCGTGGTGATCTCGACGCCCTTGGTGTGGCCGTACTCGGGGTGACCGGGGGTCTTCGACCCCCAGGTGCGGAGCGCCTTGAGGTCGTCGAGCTCGAGCCCGAACCCGCCCAGGTAGAGCTGCACGTACTGCGTCAGCGACGAGTGGCCGACGGACAGGATGAAGCGGTCGCGGCCGAGCCAGTCGGTGTCGGTCGGGTCATGCCGCAGCACCCGCTGGTAGAGCAGATAGGCGGCGGGAGCCAGACTCATCGCCGTGCCGGGATGACCGTTGCCGACCTTCTCGACCGCATCGGCCGCCAGGATCCGGGCGGTGTCCACCGCGCGTCGATCGATCTCGTCCCACTGCAATTCCGACACGTTCATGCCCTTTCCGACAGTTTCGAGGGCGCCGGTATTCCCTGGCGCATCCGCAACTTCCCTGGCGCATCCCGCATCGTCCGGGAGACGGGCGGGTTTTGTGCGCAGCACCGGGCGCGCGAGTGCTCTCAGCATAGCGGGGACGGTCTCCGCGGCCGGGGGTCGGAAGGCGCGGAACGCGTCACGGCGTGTCATACACTGGAGAGGTTGTCCGGTAACGCGCGCGGAGGAGGCGATCGAGATCTCGACGATGTCTGATCAGACCGTACGGAAGTCGTCCATCGGTCGCACGGTGAGCGCCTACGTCACTCTGACGAAGCCCCGGGTCCTCGAACTCCTCCTCGTCTCGACCGTTCCGGTCATGTTCCTCGCGCAGGGCGGACTGCCCGATCTCTGGCTGGTCCTCGCGACGGTCATCGGCGGGTCGATGAGCGCCGGTTCGGCCGGCGCGTTCAACATGTACCTCGACCGCGACATCGACGCGCACATGCACCGCACGGAGAACCGGCCGCTCGTGACCGGCGAGGTCAGCCCGCGCGGCGCCCTGATCTTCTCGTGGACGCTCGCGATCGTGTCGACCGTGTGGCTCTGGTTCACCACGAACCCGCTCACGGCGATCCTGTCGGCCTCCGCGATCTTCTTCTACGTCGTGATCTACACGATGATCCTCAAGCGCCGCACCGAGCAGAACATCATCTGGGGCGGCATCGCGGGGTGCTTCCCGGTCCTCATCGGCTGGTCCGCCGTCACCGGTTCTCTCGACTGGCCGGCCTTCATCCTCTTCCTGCTCGTCTTCCTCTGGACGCCGCCGCACTACTGGCCGCTGTCCATGAAGTACAAGGACGACTACGACGATGTCGACGTGCCCATGCTCGGCGTCACCCGCAACGCGTCGCAGGTCGGCCTGCAGGTCATCCTGTACGCGTGGGCCACGGTCGCCTGCTCGCTGCTGCTCGTGCCGATCGCCGGCATGGGCCTCGTCTACACCGTCTCCGCCCTGGTGTTCGGCGGCTGGTTCATCTATGAGTCGCACCGCCTGTACAACCAGGCGGTGCGGGGGACCGAGGCGCGGCCGATGCGAGTCTTCCACGCCTCGATCACTTACCTGACGCTGCTGTTCGTCGCCGTGGCGATCGACCCGCTGCTGCCCTTCTGATCCTCGTCGGCCTGGGGCTCGTCAGCCTGAGGCTCCGCATCGACCTGCGGCTCTGCGAATTCGGCATCGGCGGTCCGGAGAGCGGGCTCGTCGCGCGGGACTGAGACCGTCTCGATCGTCTCGTCCTGGATGCTCGGCGCCTCGTGCTCGACGACCGGCGCGGCGGTGACGGGGGTGGCAACCAGCGTGCGCGCGGCGACGAGGCCGAGCGACAGGAGCAGGCCCACCAGGCCCGCACCGAGGACGACCGCGCCGACGACGACGAGCGACTGACCGACGTACACCTCGACACCGGTGGCGGTGCCGTCCATCAGGGTCGTGGTCATCGTGCCGACCTGTCCGGCGATCATCCAGCCGCCGACCCCGACCGCGGCGAGGGAGACGACGATGAGGAGCCAGAACCCGGCGCTGCGGGTGAGTGTCTTGTTCATGTCGACCACGATGGTCGATGCGGTGATGAGCGCCCGGTGCGCGCGCTATGGATCGTCTGTGCGGCAGAGAGCGACGATCAGTTCACGAGCGACGGGCCATCGACTGCTGCCACGACCTCTCTCTTGAACAGGTGGGTCGCTGTGGGGGAGCTGTAGCTGTGTTATCCCGGTGCGGCCACGCCTACAGAGGACCGGGCGCTAAGCTCGCTGGGCGAATCGATGATCCGGGGGGATTGTATGGACAGGCGTATTCACGTCGATTTCGTGGCTGTAGAGGCGACGTCTACGTTGCTGCACGACTTCAAGGTGGGACCGGGGGACGAGTCGGGCCTTGATCTCTCGATCGCTGGGAGTGATCTCGTCGCGTCTGCGGCAGAGGTGTTTGCTGGCGGGTGGTCGGATGCGCTCGGCTTTCTCTCGCTCGCCTGTAGGCGGCTCGCTGGTGGGCTGGATGGGGCGTTGGCTGATTTTGTGGCGGGGGAGCATGCCCATCTCGACTCACTCGCGACGTCCATCGGGGCGTTGGAGCGATGACAGTGCATTGGACGGACCGCGATCCCGGGGCCGGTGACACGGCCGCGTTCGCCACCGCCATTGCTTGGGCTGATGCTCAGCTTGTGGACTGGCCAACGCACAGGATGTGGTGTCGACGATTCTGCGTGATCTTGACGATGCGTGGAGCGGCCGCGCTGCGGACGCGTTCCGTACACGCCTCGAGGAATTCCACAGCCGCCTTGACGACTCCACTGATGCGATGACAACCGCGAGGAAATCGATCATCACGTACCGAGATGCCGTGGTGGAAATCTCCCGACTCGCCGAGCCTCTGAAAGAAGAACTCGCAGCATCACAGGCGGCCCTGAGCGGAGTGATGAACGATGCGTCCTTCGGCGGCGAGCCCGGGGACCGGTTCGCCGCCGAACAAGAAGCCCGCGCAGCGGCCAGCACCGCCGCGACAGCGTTGAAAAAACTCGCAGTCGACCGTCAAGCGGCTGATAGTGACCTCGCGGTTTCGCTTGCGACGGCGGCCTCACTCGGGTGGGGTGATCTGGATTGCACCACCGATCCGGTTCCTGGAACCCGAAGAGACGCGACGAATGACCGGGTGATGGATCTGTTCGAGCATTTTCGGACGGGTGATGAACGCGGTGCCGTCCTCACCGACAACGACATCTTCGTGCAGACCCTCATGCGCAGTACCACATCACCGCAACCCGGGAGCAAGTACTCGACGAGCTGCGAAGCGGAAAGCTCACGTCGTTGGCTCCGCGTTCTTACGATCGATCGATCAGTGATCAGCCGTTGGTGCTGGGCGCCGACGGGGTCAACATTATGTTTAGCACGATGACCGGTGCGATCCCGGATGTGGTGCTCGGTGGGCAGAACCTGCCCGAAACCTTCCTGGGCTCTTTTGACCTCGAAGTCCGGGCTGGGGAACCGCGATCGGATCGCGGGGTTGAGGTGACGTTTGTGATCAACAACGACACGTCCATTGATTCTGCTACCCGTGTTCCCCTCACTGGGGGTGCTCACATCCCTGGGGTGTTTGAGGCGATGTCGGAAGCAAATGCGAGAGAGGGGCTATGGTCCACGCATCACCAAACCATCGTCTGGACCGAAACGGTGTACCCGTGAACACTCGATGCCGTCGTCAGAGCCTCCCGGTCGCGAGTGTCACCGTAGCTGTGGCACTGGTCCTCGCTGGGTGCGCGGGTCCGCAACTCACCTCACCGGTCGGCGAGTGGGGCGCTGTCGACAACGACCACGGTGTGTTGTCGATCCGTTCTGACGGCACCTTCACGATCACTGACGCGTCCTTCAACCCCCTCGAGGACAGGGACGCTGACAACGACTTCAATGCCACGGGCACCTGGCGGGTTTTTCCGGACGAAGCCGAACTCACGCTCGTCTTCCTGGAAGCATCGCAAGGCGACTGGGACGCCAGCCGCGCCAGTTTCGACGTTCCGTTCCGATCAGGCACAATCCGTTTCCATGACCCGGATGATGTCCTCGATATCGAGTTCCGGCTCGTGGATGAAGCTTCGGAGTAGCGCGCAATCGACGAAAGCCGTCGCCCCGTTCCGCGCCCCGGTCGTCGTCGCGGATCATGAACCGCCGGTGGGTACGACGGACGCGGTGCGCTTGAGGTGCAGCACGACGACCGTGTAGGTCGCGGCCGACAGCGATGCCAGGACCATGTGGATGCCCACGAGCACCGGCGGCAGCCCCTCCCGCGCCTGCCAGACGCCGACGGCCACCTGCACGAGGATCGCGATGACGAGCACGAGCAGCCACCGGCGAGGCTCGAGGCGCAAGACCCAGGCGGATACCGTCAGGAAGAGCACGAGGGCGGCCAGGATGTATCCCGGCCAGGAGTGGACATGGGCGAGGATCGTGGCGTCGAAGCCGCGGCGCAGCACGTCGGCGTCGCCCGAGTGCGGGCCGGATCCGGTCGTCAGCACGCCGAACAGGATGGTCACGGCCAGGGCGAGGCCGGTGACGTGCGTCACGATCGCGAACCAGGTGGGGACGGCCCGCTCTCGCGGTCCTTCCGGAGTCGCCAGCCGCACGAGGAACGCGGCGGTGATGCAGACGAGCAGGAGCGACGACGTGTAGTGGAACCCGACGATGAAGGGGTTCAGGCCGGTGAGCACGGTGATGCCGCCGACCAGGGCCTGTGCGACGACGCCGATCAGCACGAGCCAGGCGAGGAGGACGAGGTCCCGCCGGGCGGGCGTCGTGCGCACCGAGTGGACCGCCGCCGCGATCACCGCGATCAGGAGCACGGCGGAGGCGACGGGGAACGCCGGGAAGTCGGTGAGCGAGACCAGGACGAAGGCGACGGCCGCGCCGGCGAGACCGCCGACCGCGAACCACAGGGCGTCGATGAGAGCCCGGCGGCCGCTGATGGTGTGCAGGACGAGCAGGACGACGGCGATCGCGATGATCCCGACGACGCCGGTCATCAGCCGGTTGCCGAACTCGATCATCCCGTGGATGCCCTGCACCTCGACGATCGGGACGAGCGACTCGGGCGTGCACAGCGGCCACTCGGTGCAGCCGAGGCCGGATCCGGTCAGCCGCACGGCGCCGCCGGTGCCGATGATGATCGTCTCGCTGAGGAACGACAGCCACGCGAAGACGGTGAGCGCACGACCCCACACCGCGGAGCGGGGGGAGGCGGTCGCCCTGTTCGTCGAGGGGGCGGGGATGGTCGTCTCGGGCATAAGTCCTCCGGCCCGTCGAAGACGTGGCGCACGGCCCGTCCGTCAGGCGGAACCTGTAGAATCGGATTGTTGCGATGAGCGCTGACAGCGCTGAAGCATCGTCAACAGTTTAGGCGCGATGGAAGCGCCCGTGATGAGGGCCCCACCAACGGCACCCGCTCCCGCAGACTCGACGGGGATCAGGTGTGTCGGGGCGGATGACACCGTTTGGGACCTGTGAGGAGAGTGTTGCATGTCGGATGTGCTGATCGACCGCCCGGAGCTCGATGGTCTGGGGGTGTACGAATTCGGCTGGCACGATGAGGATGCCGCGGGTGCCGTCGCGAAACGCGGGATCTCGGAAGAGGTCGTCCGCGGGATCTCGGCCCTCAAGAACGAGCCGGAGTGGATGCTGAAGACCCGTCTCAAGGGCTATCAGCTCTTCGGCCGCAAGCCGATGCCGACCTGGGGCGCCGACCTCAGCGACATCGACTTCGACAACATCAAGTACTTCGTCCGCTCCACCGAGAAGCAGGCGCAGAGCTGGGAAGACCTCCCCGAGGAGATCCGCGAGACGTACGAGCGCCTGGGCATCCCCGAGGCCGAGCGTCAGCGCCTGGTCGCCGGTGTGGCTGCGCAGTACGAGTCCGAGGTCGTCTACCACCAGATCCGCGAGGACCTGGAGGCCCAGGGCGTCATCTTCATGGACACCGACACCGCCCTGCGCGAGCACCCCGAGTTCTTCGAGGAGTACTTCGGCACGGTCATCCCCGCCGGCGACAACAAGTTCGCCGCGCTGAACACCGCCGTCTGGTCGGGCGGCTCGTTCGTCTACGTCCCCAAGGGCGTGCACGTCGAGATCCCGCTGCAGGCCTATTTCCGCATCAACACCGAGAACATGGGCCAGTTCGAGCGGACCCTGATCATCGCCGACGAGGACAGCTACGTCCACTACATCGAAGGCTGCACGGCCCCGATCTACAAGTCGGACTCCCTGCACTCGGCCGTCGTCGAGATCATCGTGAAGAAGAACGCCCGCGTGCGCTATACGACGATCCAGAACTGGTCGAACAACGTCTACAACCTGGTCACCAAGCGCGCCGTGGCGCACGAGGGCGCGACCATGGAATGGGTCGACGGCAACATCGGCTCCAAGGTGACGATGAAGTACCCGTCGATCTACCTGATGGGTGAGCACGCCAAGGGTGAGACCCTCTCCGTCGCCTTCGCCGGCCCCGGCCAGCACCAGGACGCCGGCGCGAAGATGATCCACATGGCGCCGTACACGCAGTCGTCGATCGTCTCGAAGTCGATCGCCCGCGGGGGTGGCCGTGCCGGCTACCGCGGCGAGGTGCGTGTCGACGCTGCCGCCCATCACTCGGCGAACACCGTCCGCTGCGACGCCCTCCTCGTGGACACGAAGTCCCGTTCCGACACCTACCCGGCGATCGACATCCGTGTCGACGACGTGCAGCTCGGCCATGAGGCCACGGTCTCCAAGGTCAGCGAGGAGCAGCTCTTCTACCTGCAGTCTCGCGGCATGCCCGAGGACGAGGCGATGGCGATGATCGTGCGCGGCTTCATCGAGCCGATCGCGCGCGAGCTCCCGATGGAGTACGCGATGGAACTGAACAAGCTCATCGAGATGGGCATGGAAGGATCGGTCGGCTAAATGGCGGCCTCGACGACAGCGCCCAGCGAGGCGCAGCACACGAACGCGCACATCGACCCGGCCGCCCAGGTGGCGGACGCCGGATTCGTCCCGGTGCAGACCCGCTCCGAGCGTCCGCACTCGTTCGACCCGGACGACTTCGGCACGCCGACCGGTCGCGAGGTGAACTGGAAGCACACGCCGGTGGCCGCGCTCACGCCGCTGTTCCGCACGGCCGAGGGCGACGAGGGCGTGCAGTACTCCTTCACGTCCGGCGAGCAGTACGTCGCCGCGCCGCTCGCGGCGGGAACCGCTCCGCGCGGCGAGGTCTTCCTCGCCGAGGACATCACCGCCGCCGTCGCGTGGCAGGGCGCCTCCGAGGCCCTGCACATCCGCATCCCGCGCGAGGAGGAGGTCGCCGCGCCGATCTTCCTGTCGCTCACGGGCACCGGCGCCGACCGTCGGGCGGACGCCCACATCGTGATCGAGGCCCTCGAGCACAGCGCCGCCACGGTGGCGCTGCAGCACAAGGGCTCGGCGCAGTACGCCCAGAACGTCGAGATCATCGTCCGTGACGGGGCGAAGCTCACCGTCGTCTCCGTGCAGCAGTGGGACGACGACGCCGTGCACGCGGCCGCCCACCAGGCGCGGGTCGCGGCCGACGCCACCCTCAAGCACTTCGTCGTCAGCTTCGGCGGCGGCGTGGTGCGCGTGAACCCGAGCGTCGAGCTCGCCGGTGCCGGCTCGGAGGGCTACCTCTACGGGCTGTCCTACGCCGACTCCGGTCAGCACCTGGAGAGCCAGGTGTACCTGCACCACAAGGGCCCGCACACGACCGGCGACGTGCTCTACAAGGGCGCGCTGCAGGGCGAGAGCGCCCACAGCGTGTGGATCGGCGACGTGCTGATCGGGGCGGACGCCACCGGCACCGACTCCTACGAGGCCAACCGCAACCTGGTGCTCACGGAGGGCGCACGCGCCGACTCCATCCCGAACCTCGAGATCGAGACGGGCGACATCGTCGGGGCCGGGCACGCGAGTGCCACCGGCCGCTTCGACGACGAGCAGCTCTTCTATCTCCAGGCCCGCGGCATCCCGGAGGACGAGGCCCGTCGGCTGGTGGTGCTCGGCTTCCTCACCGACATCGTGCTGCGCCTCGGCATCCCCGACCTGGAGTCGGAGCTGCTGGCCGCCATCGAGGCCGAGCTCGCCGAGGTGGACGCGTGAGCGCGCAGCGCGTCTGCGGCGTCTCCGAGCTGGAGCAGGACACGCCGCTTCGCGTCGAGCCGGACGGCGTGCCGATCACGGTCATCAAGGACGGCGAGGGCGTCATCCACGCCATCGGCGACACCTGCACCCACGGCGACATCTCGCTGTCCGAGGGCTTCGTGGAAGGTGACACGGTGGAGTGCTGGGCCCATGGCTCCGCGTTCTCCCTGATCACCGGCAAGCCCCAGAATCTCCCCGCATATGAGCCCGTCCCGGTCTACGTCGTCGAGATCGACGGCGACGACGTGCTCATCGATCCCGCTGTGACGAAGGAAGTCTGAAGAATGTCTGTTCTCGAGATCCGCGACCTGCATGTGACGGTCGAGACCGAGGCGGGGACCACCCCGATCCTCAACGGAATCACCCTCACCATGAACACCGGTGAGACCCACGCCATCATGGGCCCCAACGGCTCCGGCAAGTCCACCCTGGCCTACACGATCGCCGGCCACCCGAAGTACACGGTCACCTCCGGCTCCATCACGTTCGACGGTGAGGACGTCCTGGCGATGAGCGTCGACGAGCGCGCCCGCGCCGGTCTGTTCCTCGCCATGCAGTACCCGGTCGAGATCCCCGGCGTGACGGTGACGAACTTCCTGCGCACCGCGAAGACCGCGCTCGACGGCGAGGCGCCCTCGATCCGGCAGTGGACCAAGGACGTCAAGGAGTCCATGGCCAACCTCCGCATGGACCCGAAGTTCGCGCAGCGCAACGTCAACGAGGGCTTCTCGGGCGGCGAGAAGAAGCGCCACGAGATCCTCCAGCTCGAGGTGCTCAAGCCGAAGTTCGCCGTGCTCGACGAGACCGACTCCGGCCTCGACGTGGACGCGCTGAAGATCGTCTCCGAGGGTGTCAACCGTGCGAAGGAGTCCACCGGTCTCGGTGTGCTGCTCATCACGCACTACACCCGGATCCTCCGCTACATCCGTCCCGACTACGTGCACGTGGTCGTCGCGGGCAAGATCGTCGAGGAGGGCGGCCCCGAGCTCGCCGACCGTCTGGAGAACGAGGGCTACGACCGGTTCCTCGACCCCTCCGCTCCCATCGAGGCGTAGGCTGATCGCATGACAGCGACCCTGACGGACGAGAAGTACGACGCGGTCACCGAGGCTCTCAAGGACGTGATGGATCCTGAGCTCGGGATCAACGTCGTCGACCTCGGACTCATCTACGACCTCGCCTGGGATGACGAGAACGACGCTCTCGTCATCCACATGACGCTGACCAGTGCGGGCTGCCCGCTCACGGACGTCCTCGAAGACCAGACGGCGCAGGCCCTGGACAACGTCGTGGACCGCTTCCGCATCAACTGGGTGTGGATGCCGCCGTGGGGACCCGAGCGGATCACGGACGACGGGCGCGACATGATGCGTGCGCTCGGGTTCGCGATCTGAGCGTTCCGGTCACCTGACCACCAGACGAAGCGGGCGTGCCGGGCACGCCCGCTTCGACGTCTCCGCATCGGCGCGGAGAGAATCGGAGGACGAATGCTGTCGGTGAAGGCTCTGTCGCTGTCGGAGCTGCGCGAGCGGACCAGCGAGAAGTGGCGGGAGTATCCCGAAGACGTGCTGCCCCTCTTCGTCGCGGAGACGGACTTCCCGCTCGCCCCGGCGATCACCGCCGCACTGCAGCGGGCGCTGGATCTGGGAGACACCGGATACATCGCCTCGCGGACACCGCTGGCGGAGGCGTATGCGGGCTTCGCGGAGCGCCGCTTCGGCTGGCGTCCCGACCCGGCGCGGATGCGCAGCACGGCGGACGTGAGCATGGGCATCGTCGAGGTCCTCCGCCGCGTCACGCAGCCGGGGGAGCGCGTCGTCGTGACGCCTCCGGTCTACCCGCCTTTCTACGACCTCGTCGCCGAGGCCGGTGCCGAGGTGCAGCGCGTCCCGCTGCGCGACACAGGGGCGCGGTGGGAGCTCGACCTCGACGGGATCCGCGCCGCGTTCGAGGACGGTGCGACGGCCATGCTCCTCTGCAACCCGCACAACCCCACCGGCACCGTGCACGATCGAGAGGCGCTGTCCGCGTTGGCGGAACTGGCCGAGGAGTTCGGCGCGACCGTCGTCTCGGACGAGATCCATGCGCCGCTCGCCCAGCCGGGCACGGGATTCACGCCCTTCCTCGCCGCGAGCGACGCGGCTGCCCGGGTCGGCTACGCCGTCGTGAGCGCGAGCAAGGCCTTCAACCTCGCGGGACTGAAGTGCGCGCTCATGGTCACCGCCGCGGAGGAGACGTCCGCGGTCGTGCGCGACCTGCCGGTCGAGGTGGAGTGGCGGACGGGGCAGTTCGGTCTGCTCGCGGCCGTCGCCGCGTTCTCCGAGGAGAGCGACGCGTGGCTGGACGGCCTCCTGCGCACCCTCGACGAGAACCGCGTGCTGCTGGAGGACCTCCTCGCGCGCCACCTGCCCGCCGCCCGCTACCGTCTTCCGGACGCGGGATACCTCGCGTGGATCGACCTCTCCGCCCTCGGCTGGGGCGACAACCCCGCTCGGAAGATCCTCCGCGAGGCGAAGGTCGCGCTGCACTTCGGCCCGGCCTTCGGGGAGGAAGGGGCCGGGCACGTGCGGCTCAACTTCGGCACCAGCCCCGAGATCCTCACCGAGGCGATCGAGCGCATCGCCGCGCTCGTCGAGCGATGACGACGGCGGAGCCCACCGCCACGATCTGGGACCGCAGCCGGGTCTGGGTGACCCTGGGTGCTGTCGCCCTGATCTTCCTCGCCGCGATCGAGGCCCTCGCGGTGACGACGGTCATGCCGATCGTGAGCGATGCCCTGGACGGCCAGTCGCTGTATGCCGTCGCCTTCGCGGGCACGCTCGCGACCAGCGTGATCGGGATGGTCGCCACCGGAGCCTGGTCGGATGCGCGTGGTCCGCGCGGCGCGCTGTACGCCGCGGTCACCCTCTTCATCCTGGGTCTGCTGATCTCCGGGTTCGCGACGACGATGCCCCAGTTCCTGATCGGTCGGCTGGTGCAGGGGCTGGGCGCGGGTGGCCAGACGGTCGCCCTGTACGTCGTGGTCGCGCGGCTGTATCCGCCGCACCTGCACGGGCGGGTGTTCGCGGCGTTCGCCGCGGCCTGGGTGGTCCCGTCGATGATCGGGCCCTTCCTCGCGGGAGCGGTGGCGGAGTACCTCGATTGGCGGTGGGCGTTCCTGGGCGTGGCGGTTCTGACCGCGATCGCGTTCGTGATGATCGCGATCCGACTGCGGGGTGTCGATCTCGGACGCGGCGAGCCGCAGGACCGTCGTGCGCTGCTCTCGCGCCTCTCGCTCGCCGTCGTCGTGGCGATGCTCGCGGTGGCCATCGGACTGTCCGCCGAGCTGGAGCCGGGGATGGGCTGGCCGGTGGCTCTGGGCGCCATGCTCGCGATCGGCGTGGCGGTGCTGCCACTCCTGCCGCGGCGGACGCTGCGCGCGGGCGCCGGGCTCCCCAGCGTCGTGCTCATGCGCGGGATCGCAGCCGGGGCGTTCTTCGCCGCCGAGGCCTACATCCCGTACCTGCTGATGCGGAAGTTCGACTTCTCCGCCACCTGGGCCGGGATCGCGCTGATGCTGGCAGCCTTCGCCTGGGCCGGAGCCTCCGCCGCGCAGGGTCGCTACGGCGAGCGGCTGGGCAATCACCGCATCACGGCCCTCAGCCTGGGGGCACTGCTGGTGGCGATGCTCTGCGTGCTGGCTGCGGCGGCGTTCGACGTCTCCCCGGTGTTCGTGATCATCGGCTGGGCGTTCGCCGGGGGCGGCATGGGGCTGCTGTACCCGCGGCTCACCGTGCTGACCCTCGCCTACTCGGATGAGACGAACCAGGGGTTCAACTCGTCGGCGCTCTCGATCTCGGACGCTACGGGCTCGGCGGTGGCGATCGCCCTCGCCGGGCTGGCCGTGGCCTCGCTCGGCGGCGGCGCTGACGCGTTCGCGGTCGTCTTCGTGCTCGGCACCGTGCTGGTGCTGCTCGCGGCGATCCCCGGGCTCAGGCTCGGGCACGCCGCGGAGTCACGGGCGCGCTGAGCTCGCCGGCCAGCGCGACGACGCCCAGGTCGAACACGCGGTCCAGGCCCGCGGTGACGTCGACCTCGCCGGATGTCGGGAGAGCGCCGTGGCTGTCGGCATGCATCCGCTGCTGGACGAGGGTGGCGTGGCCGAGCACGAAGTGCAGGAGCGCCGCCCCGCGGTCCTCGGCATCGGCCGCCCCCTCGGTGCGGAGCGCGGCGACCAGGGCGTTGCGTGCATGTGCAGAGCCGAGCTGGAGCGCGTACGTGCTGAGGACGAGCTCGGCGCCATCCCGGTAGGCGAAGAGGGCGTCGCGGAGCGCACGGGCGGTCGCGAGCACTCCTTCCGCTCCGTCCGGGACGGTCGCGGTGATCCGATCGGCGAGGTCGGCGAGGAGCTCCTGCTTGTTCGCCACGTGCCAGTAGAGGGCGCTCGGCTGTACGTCGAGCCGGGCCGCGATGCGGCGCATGGAGAGATCGGCCAACCCCACCTCGTCGAGAAGGGCGAGGGCGGTCCGTGCGACGCTCTCCCGATCGTGACGGGCGGGATTCGTCTCGGGACTCATGCCCCCACTATAGTGAACGGCGTTCAGGTGAACGCTGTTCAGGAGGATGGATGCGCTGGCGGGAGCGGGAGGCGACCACGATCGCGGAGCCGGGAACGCTGCGTCTCGACGCTGTAAGCGTGACCATCGACGACCGTGTGCTCCTCGACGACGTGACGCTGGAGCTCACCGCACCGCGCATCGCCGTGATCGGAGCGAACGGCTCGGGGAAGTCGACGTTCGCCCGGCTGCTGAACGGCCTCATGACGCCGACCACGGGAACGGTCACCGTCCACGGCCTCGACGCGCTCCGGGAGCGGACCGCCGTCCGCCGCCGGGTGGGCTTCGTCTTCACCGATCCGGATGCCCAGATCCTGATGCCGACCCCGGCCGAGGATCTCGCGCTGTCTCTGCGAGGGCGACCCCGTGACGAGATCGCCCGCCGGGTGTTGGAGACGCTGGACCGGCACGGACTCGGAGGCCACGCCGACGTCCCGGCGTCCTCGCTCTCGGGAGGACAGAAGCAGATGCTCGCCCTCGCCGCAGTGCTCCTCGCCGAGCCGAGGCTGATCGTGGCGGATGAGCCGACGACGCTTCTCGACCTGCGCAACGCGCGACGGATCGGAGACCTCCTCCTGTCGCAGGAAGCGCAGGTGCTCGTCGTCACCCACGATCTCGAGCTCGCCGCCCGCTGTGACACGGCCATCCTCTTCGACGGCGGACGCGTCATCGATCAGGGGGATCCCGACGCGGTCGTCGCGCGCTACCGGCGGCTGTGCGCATGATCCTGCCGTCCCCGGTCGGTGCGGGACTGCTGCACCGGGTGCCGGCCGGCCCGAAGCTCGCCGGGCTCGCCGTCGCGGCGCTCGCGCTGACGATGGTGCCGCAGGGGCCGATCAGCATCGCCGTCTGCCTCGTGGCCGTGATCGCGCTCTACCCGATCGCCGGTGTGCCGCTCTCCGCCGCCGGGACCGAGCTGTGGCGGCTGCGTGCGGTCCTGGTCGTGCTCGCGGTCGCCCTCGCCGTCTTCGTGTCTCCCGTCGCCGCCTGGGTGAGCACCGGGAGAGTCGCTGCATTGCTGCTGCTCGCCGCGCTCCTCACCCTGACCACGCGCATGTCCGATCTCCTGGCCGTGCTGCAGCGCCTCCTGCGTCCCGTGCGCCGTGTCGGGATCGATCCCGAGGCGGTGTCGATGGCGGTGTCTCTGACGGTGACCATGGTGCCCGTCGTCGCCGGATTCGCGCAGCGGGTACGGGACGCGGAGCGCGCGCGAGGAGTGCGCCTGGGTGTGCGCGGCGTCGTGCCGCTGCTCGTGCTGACGCTGCGCCACGCGGATCAGGTCGGCGACGCCCTCGCCGCCCGCGGGGTCGGCTGACGGTCACGCCACGACGGCGGTGCCGGGGACGGCACTGCCGGGGCGTCCCGCCAGGCGCAGCGCGGCGACCAGCAGCAGGACGGCGAGCGCAGCGGTGGCGACCGTCGTGCCGAGCACCAGGAGCAGCATCACTCCGCCGAGACCCAGCAGCGTTCCCAGCGCCAGGCGGCGGTGCGACGCCGTCGCCTCCGGCGAGGGGTGGTTCTCGAATCGGTCGACGCGCACCGCGACCACCGCGGTGAGGACGACAGCCGACAGGAGCCACAGCGGGCGGGCGGCCCACCACTCCGCACTGTCGAGGGCGGGAAGGGCCACGCCGCCGAGCAGGGCGACCAGGGCCGTCGCTCCGGCCATCGCCAGGAGCACCGGCATGTGCCAGAGGTAGATCGTCATCGTCCGCCGGGTGACGAAGGCGGTGAACGCGGCCACCGGGATGCGACGACTGAAGCGCCCGATGCGCGCGCGGTGGAGGGAGAACAGGGTCGTGTGGATCAGCCCGACCAGCAGCAGGGCGGACGTCGGCGGGTTGATGTTGGCGATGAGGTCGGGGGAGTAGACCCCGACGAGGAAGAGGGCGATGAGGAGAGCGAGGGAGCCGGCGCCGATCACGACGCGGGCGCGGCGACGCAGGGCGTCCACGCGGCCGTCGGCGAGGAGGAATCCGAGCTGCTGCATCGTCAACCACACGAAGGCGAGGTTGAGGAACCCCACGGCGTCGTTCCCGGTCGTGGCCCGCAGGAGATCGACCGCCACGGCCGCACCGGCGAGGAAGGCTATCGTGCGCAGGGGCGCGCGCTCGTGCAGGGCGACGAACGCGGGGAGCAGCGCCTGACACAGCAAGAAGACCCCGAGGAACCACAGAGGCTGCCCGTATCGGAAGCCCGCGACGGCGATGAGATTCGGCGCGACACCGAGGACGGTGAGCACCGCGAGCGCGACCCCGACCGCGCCCACCGCGAACAGGGCCGGGCGCAGGAGCCGGTGCACCCGACCGGCCACGAAGGCGGCCGCGCTCCCGCCGCGGGCGCGGAGGCGGCGGTATGCGAGGAGCCCCGAGAACCCTCCGATCACGAAGAAGAGCGGCATCACCTGCAGCAGCCAGCTCAGCGGCGCGATCCAGCTCGTGCCGTCGCTCGCGTTCTCGAACACCGGCCCGGTCTCCGACACGGTGACCCCGACCATGACAGCGTGCAGCAGGACGACGCCGAGCACGCAGAGCGCGCGCACGACGTCGATGCCGGTGTCGCGGTGACCCGCGTGATCGGATGAAGCGGGGGTGGGGGTGCTGAGGCGTGGAGCCGCGGCGATGACCATGAGTCCTCCTGGGAACGGTGTCCTCGGAGGTTATGGAGGCGGTGGTGGGCGGGACATCACTCCGTGGTGCCGTCCTGCCCCCTACGCAGGGGTGACTCAGGCCGACGGCTCGACCAGGCCGGTGTCGTAGGCGAGGATGACGGCGTGCACGCGGTCCCGGAGGCCGAGCTTCGCGAGCACCTTGCCGACGTGGGTCTTCACGGTCTGCTCCGCGATGAACAGGTCACCGGCGATCTCGGTGTTCGACCGGCCCTTGCCGATGAGGACGAGGACCTCCCGTTCGCGGTCGGTGAGATCGGCGAGGGCCGTCGCAGACCGGCGCGACGCCGGCCGCCGTCCGGCGAACTGCTCGATCATGCGCCGGGTCACGCTGGGGGCGAGGAGTGCATCGCCCCCTGCCACCACGCGGACGGCATGGACGAGTTCCTCCGGCAGGGCGTCTTTGAGGAGGAAGCCGCTGGCCCCGGCGGCGAGGGCGTCGTAGACGTAGTCGTCGATGTCGAACGTGGTGAGCATGAGGATCCGCGGCACGTGCGCGGCCGGGTATGACGGGCCGAGGATGCGGCGGGTGGCCTCGATGCCGTCGAGCTCCGGCATGCGGACGTCCATGAGGATGACGTCGGGATCGAGCCGCGCGGCGAGTGTCACGACCTCCGCGCCGTCGGCCGCCTGGCCCACCACGCGGATCCCCTCGTGCGCGTCCAGCAGGGCGGCGAAACCGGCGCGGACCATCGCCTGGTCGTCGGCGATGAGCACGCTGATGGTCACGGGTTCTCCTTGTCTTCCGCCGAGGCGGTCGGGGCGGGCGGTGCGGCTGTCGCGGACAGCGGTAGGGTGGCCTCGACGGTCCAGCCGCCGTCGTCGGACGGCCCGGCGGCGAGGTTTCCGCCGAGCACTTCGGCGCGCTCGCGCATTCCCCGGAGGCCGTAGCCGCCGGAGGGGCTCTCGGTCGGCTGTGCCGGTGCGGCGTTGCGCACCCGGATGTGCAGGCTGTCGGCGTCGGCATAGAGGCGGACCGTGACACGGGCACCCGGGGCATGGCGGACGGCGTTGCTCAGGGCCTCCTGCACGATGCGGAAGGCGGCGATCTGCACGCCCGGTCCAGCCGCGGACGCGGCTTCGATCCCTTCGAGCACGAGGCCGACCTCCACGCCGGCCCGGCGGATCGTGTCGACGAGGGCGGGGACGTCGTCCAGCCCCTGCTGCGGTGCGAGCTCGGCATGCTGGTCCTCCGTGCGGAGCACCCCCAGCATGCGCCGCATCTCGGTGAGCGAGGTCCGGGCGGTGGCGGCGATGTCGTCGAACTCGGCGGCGGCGTCGGCATCGAGGCCTGCGATCCGGTAGCGCGCGGTCGACGCCTGCACCTGGATCACCGACATGCTGTGCGCCACGACGTCGTGCAGCTCCCTGGCGATCCGGGTGCGCTCCTCCACGAGAGCACGCCGGGATTCCTCCAGCGCGCTGTGCTCCTTCTCCCTGGTCAGCTCGGCCGCCACCCGCACGCGGCCGGCGACGAGGACGGCGATGAGGAACATCGCGGCGGCGACCGACGTCGTCACGATGAGGTTGGCTGTCGCGCTGCCGGAGCTCGCCGGCGTGGCGACCATGTCCGGACGCAGCAGGGGCGCCGTCAGCGAGGTGAGCGCACCGATCACGAGAGTCAGGGCGCCGAGTCGGGCTCCCTGCACGAAGGACATCACGCCCACGAAGAGGACGAACGCGAGCAGGGCCGGTACCGACCACGGCCAGGGCGACTGGATCGCGCGCGCCGGCTCGACGAGCAGAGGCAGCAGGAAGGCGCCGGCGGTGAAGACGACGATCGCCGTCCGCGGACGGGAGGGGATCAGGAGGGGAGCGCCGCACACGGCGGCGCCGAGCAGGAAGGACAGCGGCAGCGGCGTGCCGGAAAGCACCGTCTGGAGCGGGACCAGCAGCGCGTACAGCACGACGACCGCCGCGGTCAGCGCCACGAGGGCGCCGGTGCGACGGCTGATCCGTGACGGGCGCGGGGTGCGCTCTCGGCGGCGTGCCATGCGTCTCATCCTGCCAGGTGCGCGACCGGCGTACGGCGGCGGCGGAGCGCGGCGATCCGATCGATGACGACGCCGACGATCAGGGCGATGACGACGCCGATGGCGGCGCTGAGCACGGGCTGGTCGTGCAGCCAGGCGCCGGCGAGGAGCCCGATCGCGAGACTGAACACGCTCCAGCTCACACCGGCGATGAGGCTCAGCGGGAGGAACCGCCGCCACGGGAACCCGAGCGCTCCGGCGGACATGTTCACCGCGACGCGTCCGATCGGGATATAGCGGGCGCCAAGGATCAGTGTGGCACTGCGACGGTCGAGCGCACGCTGCGCGTAGGCGAACGCCGCGGCGACGCGGGGGCGCCGCATCCAGGCGAACCTGGTCGTGCCCAGCCGGCGGCCGATGAGGAACGCGATGTTGTCGCCGATCGCGGCGCCCAGGGCGGCGACCGCACCCAGCAGCACGATGTTGCCGTCACCGGTGGACGCGGCCACCGCCGCCGCGGCGACGAGGACCGTCTCGCTCGGGACCGGCGGGAAGAACCCGTCGATCACGGTCACCGCGAACAGCACGGCGTACAGCCAGGGGGAGGCGATCGCCTGCAGGATGAGGTCGTTGAGGATGTCCACCCCGGCACCGTAAGCAGGGGGTAGGCAGAGGGGCATCACTCCGCGGTATCGCCTCGGTCACCCTGGAGAGGGATATCCGTGCCGGGCGTCGCCACAGGCAGGGCGGCATATACTGGTTGGCTGGCCGCTCGGCCATCACCTCCTCCCGAACGAACGGACGTCCGCTGTGCTTGCCGTGCACGACCTCGAGATCCGCGTTGGCGCGCGCCTGCTGATGGAGAACGTCTCGTTCCGTGTGTCCGACGGCGACAAGATCGGCCTCGTCGGACGCAACGGTGCGGGCAAGACCACGCTCACCAAGGTGCTCGCCGGCGACGTGCTGCCCTCGGGTGGCACCGTCACCCGGTCCGGAGAACTCGGCTACCTGCCGCAGGACCCGCGTTCGGGCAATCCGGAAGACCTCGCCCGTACCCGGATCCTCGATGCCCGCGGCCTCGGCCAGCTCAACCTCGGCATGACGGAGGCCTCGCTCGCGATGGGGTCCGACGACCCCGCGGTCGCTGCCAAGGCGATGAAGCGCTACGGGGCGCTCACCGAGAAGTTCGAGGCGCAGGGTGGCTACGCGGCCGAGGCCGAGGCAGCCTCGATCGCGCACAATCTCTCGCTGCCGGATCGCATCCTCGACCAGCCGCTGTCGACCCTCTCCGGAGGCCAGCGTCGTCGCATCGAGCTCGCGCGCATCCTCTTCTCCGACGCGCAGACGATGATCCTCGACGAGCCGACCAACCACCTCGACGCGGACAGCGTGGTGTGGCTGCGCGAGTTCCTCAAGAACTACAAGGGCGGGCTGATCGTCATCAGCCACGATGTCGAGCTCGTGGGCGAGACCGTCAACCGGGTGTTCTACCTCGATGCCAACCGCCAGGTCATCGACATCTACAACATGAACTGGAAGAACTATCTGCGGCAGCGCGCCGCGGACGAGGAGCGTCGCAAGAAGGAGCGGGCCAACGCCGAGAAGAAGGCGACGACCCTGCAGCAGCAGGCAGCGCGCTTCGGGGCGAAGGCGTCGAAGGCGGCCGCAGCGCACCAGATGCTCGCGCGTGCCGAGAAGCTCCTCTCCGGTCTGGAGGACGTGCGTCAAGAGGACCGCGTCGCGAAGCTGCGGTTCCCGAAGCCCGCCCCCTGCGGCAAGACCCCGCTCATGGCCTCCGGGCTGTCGAAGTCGTACGGCTCGCTGGAGATCTTCACCGACGTCGACCTCGCGATCGACCGCGGCTCCAAGGTCGTCGTGCTCGGCCTGAACGGTGCGGGCAAGACGACGCTGCTGCGCATGCTCGCGGGTGTTGACAAGCCGGACACCGGTCAGCTCGAGCCCGGGCATGGCCTCAAGGTCGGGTACTACGCGCAGGAGCACGAGAACCTCGACGTCAGCCGTTCGGTCCTGGAGAACATGGTGTCGGCCGCTCCGCACATCACGGAGACGGAGGCCCGCAAGGTCCTCGGCTCCTTCCTGTTCACCGGCGACGACGTCCTCAAGCCGGCGGG
>NZ_DLNJ01000023.1:0-57446 GCF_002478345.1 Microbacterium sp. UBA7513 | reverse complement strand
GTCATCCGCGAACCTGCTGCTGCTCGACGAGCCCACGAACAACCTCGATCCGGCATCGCGCGAGGAGATCCTCGGGGCACTGGCCCACTACGAGGGCGCGGTCGTGCTCGTGTCGCACGACCCCGGAGCGGTGCAGTCGCTGAACCCCGAGCGTGTCCTCATCCTGCCCGACGGCGTCGAGGACATCTGGAGCCAGGAGTACCAGGACCTCATCGAGCTCGCGTAGCGGATCGTGGCATAGCCAGAGGATGGTGGAGCACCCGATCCTTCCTCCCTCGGAACTCGCGGCGTGGCCGCGGGCTCTGCCCACCGTCACCGGCATCGCGCCACCGCTGCGCGTCGCGGAGCTTCCCGATGATCCCGTGCTGCTCTTCCAGGACGGGGTCCGTGCGGCGGTCGCGGCCGGCGTCCCCGAACCGCACGCGGCGACACTGGCGACGGTCGATTCGGACTGCATGCCGGACGCGCGCACGCTGATCCTCAAGGACGCAGACGCCCGCGGCTGGGCGTTCGCCTGGGTGCTGTGGCGGGTGGAAGGCGTCCCGCAGGCGGGATCGAAATGGTGCTTGCCGACGGTCCGGAGGGCGCGTTTCCGATCCTGCATCGGCATAGTCGCTGTCCGGGATCGAAAGGTGCCGGGCAGCGCAGCGTCCGGCGCGTTCTCGCGTGTGCGTGACGCTCGGCGGGTGCGTCAGCGCGCGTCGAGGAGTTCGTCCTCGGCGTCCGCGTCGCGGTCGCGGCGCTTCGGCGCCTTCACCGGTGCCGGCTTCCCCTCGACCTCTTCGCGGTGCTTCACGATCTCCGTGCGGATGATGTACCCGATGAAGATGAAGCCCATGATGGCGAACAGGATCCACTGGATCGCATAGGACAGGTGCGGCCCCGGATCGTCGGTGGGGGACTCGAAACCACCCAGCGCCGTGTCGGCGGCGGGCTGCTCCTCGACCAGACGTCCGTAGGCGCCGGTGATCACATCGTCCCCGACGAGGTCGGCGATGGACGGGAGGTGGATCGTGGGCACCTGGCCCTCCGGAGCCCCGCGTCCGGACCCGGGCAGCGGCTCGCCTGGGCGCAGGCGGACGGTCACCGTGACCTCGCCGGACGGCGGGGACGGAACGGCGTCCGGGAGCTGCCCCTCACCCGGGGGCACCCAGCCGCGGTCGATGATGAGGACGCGGCCATCTGCGTCCCGGAAGGGGACGAGGACCTCGAACGCGCTCGTGCCTCCGTGCGGACGGTTGCGGACCAGGAGCTGCTCGTCGGCGAGGTACTCGCCCTGCAGCGTGACGGGGCGCCATTCGTCTGCGGGGTCGAGGTGGTCGTCGGCGACCACGTCGGCGAGGGGGACGGCCGGGGCGTCGTAGTTCTGCTCCACGAGCGCGATCTGCTCGGCCCTGGACTCGTTCCGCTCGAACTGCCAGTTCGACAGGAAGACGCAGGCGATCGCGAAGCCGATGGCGATGAGGACGTACACGCCCCAGCGGGTCAGGCGGTTGCTCATGAGGAGGGCACCCCGTCTCGAACCGTCACCGGGAAGTCCCGCGCGGCCAGGTAGTCGTGGAGGAAGCCGACGTGCTCATTGCACGCCAGCCAGATCTTCTCGCGGTCGGCGGC
Source organism: Microbacterium sp. UBA7513 (assembly GCF_002478345.1). NCBI lineage: Bacteria > Bacillati > Actinomycetota > Actinomycetes > Micrococcales > Microbacteriaceae > Microbacterium > Microbacterium sp. UBA7513. The sequence continues at coordinate 55,832 of NZ_DLNJ01000023.1, read as the reverse complement.
GTGGATGCGGGGATTGCGCCAGACGACCTGCTTCGTGGCCGCGCTCCGGCATCCGGCGCGCGAGCAGATGAGCTCGCTCATCGGTCCGTGCGGCCTTCGCGGATGGTGATGACGTCGGGGGCGGTCTCCGGAGCGAGCGACGGCGCGGGCGGCGCGTCGATCTCGCGCAACGGCGACTCGGCGGCGGTCTCCGTGCTGTCGCTTCCGGCGTTGGCGAAGACCACCGCGATGTACGGGAGGACGGCGGCGGCCAGCGCGAAGACCCAGGTCCACCAGCCGAAGGGCTGCACGAAGAACATCAGCCCGAAGCAGACGATGCGGATCGTCATGGTGAGGGCGTATCGGCGCACACGGTGGTCACCCTCATCCCGCGGGGACTGCGGCAGTGAGGTGACGGCCGGGACTCGACGTGCGTTCTTCACGATGATTCCAGCCTACGCCGCCGCAGCGACATCGGCATGCGCGTGCGGAGCGTCAGCTCGCGACGACGAACGGCAGGGTGAAGGCGCCGAAGACGACCAGTCCGATGATCGTCGAGACGATCGTGAAGACGAGGACGCCGATCATGAGATACCCCATGACGAGCCCGGCGATCGCCATGCCGCGCCCGCCGAGGCCCGGGGTGCGACGGATCTGCCCGAGGGCCATGTGGCCGGTGATCACGGCGGCGATGGAGGCGAGCATCGGCAGGAGGGCCCAGAACAGCACCACACCCGCGATGCCGCAGACGAGCGCGGCGACGGCGAGACCGCTGGTCGGGCGGGCGGGCGCTGCCGCGTACTGCTGCGGGGCTGCATACTGCTGCGGTGCGGCGTACTGCTGAGGGGCCGCGTACTGCGGCGGGGCGGCGTGCGCCGGGGGAGACTGCGGGAATCCCGGATACGCAGGCGGGGAGCCGGCGGCCGGCGGCTGCTCACCCGACGGACCGGAGATACGGGGATCGCTCACTCTGATGCCTTTCGTCGCCCTCAGAGTCCCAGTACGCTCCTCGTCTGTCAAACAGGCGTCGCGAAGGCGAGAGGGCAACGTCGCTAGGATCGATCACGGTTCGGATTCCCGGCCCTCGACCCCAGACCCAGGAGTGTCCCATGAGCGCGGAGCGCGTCGTCCTCGTCACCGGAGGCAACCGCGGCATCGGCCGCGCCATCGCCGAGCGCTTCGTACGCGAGGGATACCGGGTGGCGGTGACCGCGCGCAGCGGCGAGGGCCCGGAGGGCACCCTGACGGTGCGCGCCGACGTCACCGACGCCGCCGCTCTCGACGCGGCCTTCACCGAGGTGGAGCAGCAGCTCGGCCCGGTGGAGATCGTCGTCGCCAACGCCGGCATCACCAAGGACACCCTGCTCATGCGCATGAGCGAGGACGACTTCGACAGCGTCGTGGCGACGAACCTCGGCGGCACCTTCCGCGTCGTCAAGCGGGCCTCGAAGGGGATGCTGCGCGCGCGGTTCGGACGGGTCATCCTCATCTCCAGCGTCGTGGGCCTCTACGGCTCGGCGGGGCAGACGAACTACGCCGCCTCCAAGAGCGCGCTGGTCGGTTTCGCCCGCTCGCTCACGCGCGAGCTCGGCGGACGCGGCATCACCGCCAACGTGGTGGCACCCGGCTTCATCGAGACCGACATGACCGCGGAACTCCCCGAGGAGACGCAGAAGCAGTACAAGGCGAACATCCCCGCCGGGCGTTTCGCGACGCCGGATGAGGTCGCGGGCGTCGTGACCTGGCTGGCGAGCGACGACGCCGGCTACATCTCGGGAGCCGTCATCCCGGTCGACGGCGGTCTCGGCATGGGGCACTGACCCCGGCTCTCCCCGTCAGCGATCGATCGCCCGCACGAGGAGCTCGGCGAGACGCTCGGGCGCCGAGAACTGCGGCCAGTGCGCGGAGCCGATCCGGACGACCTCGGCGTCGTCGATCGCCCGATACTCCTCCGCGTACGGACCCCACTGGCTGATCACCGCATCGAAAGCCTCCTGATCCAGCCCTCCCATCAGCAGGGTGACCGGGATGCGGTACCGTGCCGGGTCGCTCAGAGCGAGCTCGTCCGTCGGCACCCGCGCGGGCACGCTGTGGGTGAGCGGGACGGTCCTCGTGCGGGTCTCGTCGTCCAGATCGTGCACGTCCTCGTCCGGGAAGAAGCTCCAGCCCGGAAACGGGACGACGCCGTCCTGCACCGGGAACTCGCTGATGCCCGAACCCGAGGGCGGGGGCACGGTGTCGACGAAGACGACCCTGGCCACGCGGTCAGGTCGTGCGTCGGCGACGCCCCAGGCGACATTGCCTCCGCCACTGTGTCCGACGACCACTACGTCGCCCTCCGCGGCATCGACGGCGGCGACCGCGGCCGCGACCCAGTCGTCGATCCCGATACCCGCCGCTGTCTCCGCAGACGCGTCGAGCCCGGGCATGGTCAGCGGACGAGAGCGGTGGCCGGCGCGCACGAGGGCGGGCACGACGTCGTCCCAGCTGGAGGCGTCGAGCCAGAGGCCGGGGATGAGGATGATGTCCATGATCTGACGGTAGACCCGGCCCCGGACATCGGCCAGCGTCAGGGGAGGAGCGGGATGACCGTTCCGAGGTCGACCGGACCGATGACCAGGCTCGCGGACTCGCGGACGGCGGGCTTGGCGTTGAAGGCGAGCCCCAGCCCGGCGACCGCCATCATCGGAAGATCGTTGGCGCCGTCGCCGATCGCGATGGTCGCGTGCGGCGCCACGTGGAGCTCCTCCGCCCAGGTACGCAGCCAGAAGGCCTTGGCCGCACCGTCGACGATGTCACCGTCCACCCGGCCCGTGAGCGCGCCGTCGGCGACCTCGAGGCGGTTCGCGCGCCAGCGGTCCACGCCGAGTCCCGGTGCGACGTCGTCGAGGATCTCGTGGAACCCTCCCGAGACGACGCCGACGATTCCGCCCCGAGCGTGCACGGCGGCGGTGAGGTCGCGGACGCCCGGGGTCGGCTCCACGCGGGCGCGAACGCGGGCGAACGCCTCGACGGGAACGCCCGCGAGAGCGCCGACACGAGAGCGGAGGCTCGTCGCGAAATCGATCTCGCCGCGCATCGCAGCTTCGGTGGCCGCCTGCACCTCGGCCCGACGCCCGGCCTCCTCGGCGAGGAGCTCGATCACCTCGTTCCGGATGAGCGTGGAGTCGGCATCGAGGACGACGAGGAATCGCGCGGTGGTCACCCACCGAGCCTAGCGACCGAGGGACCGGAGCCCGTGCCGCATGACGCGTCAGCGTTCGATGAACACGCCCTTGCCGACGACCGTGATCCCCGACTCCGTGACAGTGAACCCGCGGGCGAGATCCCGTTCGCGGTCGACTCCGACCGTCGCGCCGTCGGCGAGGACGACGTTCTTGTCGAGGATCGCGCGGTGCACGCGGGCACCCTGACCGACGTGCACGTGATCGAACACCACGGAGTCCGTGATGGTCGAGCCGCCGCCGGCGAGCGTCCACGGGCCCACGACGCTGCGTTCGAGGTGCGTGCCGGACAGCACCGATCCCAGCGACACGATCGAGTCGATGGCGTTGCCGATCCGCCCCACCGAGTCTCGGACGAACTTCGCCGGCGGGGAGTTGACCGCCTGCGAGTGGATCGGCCACTCCATGTTGTAGAGGTTGAAGATCGGGAGGGTCGAGATCAGGTCCCGGTGCGCGTCGAAGAACGAGTCGATCGTCCCCACGTCGCGCCAGTACGAGCGGTCGCGCGGCGACGACCCGGGGACCTCGTTCTGCTTCATGTCGTAGTAGCCGGCTTCGCCGCGGTCGACGAAGTACGGGACGATGTCGCCGCCCATGTCGTGGCTCGACGTGGGCAGCTCCCCGTCGGCCTCGACCGCCGCGATCAGGGCGTCGGTGTCGAAGATGTAGTTGCCCATCGAGGCCAGGACCTCGTGCGGGGAGTCCGCGAGACCCGTGGCGTCGGTCGGCTTCTCCAGGAACTGCCGGATCCGTCCGGATTCCGGATCGGCGTCGATGACCCCGAACTGGGACGCCAGGGCGAGCGGCTGACGGATGCCCGCCACCGTCGCCTTCGCCCCGGACTCGATGTGCGCCTCGAGCATCTGGCGGAAGTCCATCCGATAGACGTGGTCGGCGCCGATGACGACGACGATGTCGGGCTTCTCGTCGTTGATCAGGTTCATGCTCTGCAGGATCGCGTCCGCGGAGCCGGAGAACCAGCGCTTGCCCAGGCGCTGCTGGGCGGGGACCGAGGTCACATACGAATCGAGCAGGGCCGACATGCGCCAGGTCTGGGAGATGTGCCGGTCGAGGCTGTGCGACTTGTACTGCGTGAGCACGACGATCTGTCTCAGCCCGGAGTTGATGAGGTTCGAGATGGCGAAGTCGATCAGGCGGTACTGGCCGCCGAACGGGACGGCGGGTTTCGCGCGGTCGGCCGTCAGCGGCATGAGTCGCTTGCCCTCGCCGCCGGCGAGGATGATCCCGAAGACCTTCTTTGGAGCGGACATGGCTCCACCATAGATCCCGTTCGGCGCGGGGAACTAGCATCTGGACAACCCGCTCGATAGCGTCTAGGAATGCGAGTCGAGATGATCACCAAGGAGTATCCGCCGGAGATCTACGGAGGCGCGGGTGTGCACGTCGCCGAGCTCGTGTCCGCGCTGCGTCGGGACATCGACGTGACGGTGCGCGCGTTCGGTGCGCCGCGCGACGAGGAGGGCACCTTCGCCTACCGGGCACCGGAGAGTCTCGCCGGCGCCAATCCGGCGCTGCAGACGCTCGGCACGGACCTGGAGATCGTGTCCGCGATCGCGGGCGCCGACGTCGTGCACAGTCACACCTGGTACGCGAACTTCGCCGGTCATCTCGCCTCCCAGCTCCACGGGATCCCGCACGTGCTCACGGCGCACAGCCTCGAACCGCTGCGGCCGTGGAAAGCCGAGCAGCTCGGGGGCGGCTACGCCGTGTCGAGCGGGATCGAGAAGCTCGCCTACGAGAACGCCGCCGCGGTGATCGCGGTGAGTGCCGGCATGCGTGCGGACATCCTCCGCAGCTACCCGCAGGTCGACCCCGCGCGGGTCCGGGTGATCCACAACGGCATCGACGTGGAGCGCTGGCGTCCTGTCCAGGACCCCGCGTTCCTCTCCTCGATCGGCATGGACCCGGACCGGCCCTCGGTCGTCTTCGTCGGACGCATCACACGGCAGAAGGGGCTGCCCTACCTCCTGCAGGCGGCACGGCTGCTGCCGCCCGAGGTCCAGCTCATCCTCTGCGCTGGTGCTCCGGACACGCCGGAGATCATGGCGGAGGTCCAGGAGGGGGTGCGGCTGCTGCAGCAGACCCGCAAGGGCGTGGTGTGGATCGAGCGGATGCTGCCGCGGGACGAGCTGTCGGCGATCCTGGCCGCGGCGACCACCTTCGTCTGCCCGTCCGTCTACGAGCCGCTCGGGATCGTGAACCTCGAGGCGATGGCCTGCGGAGCCGCCGTCGTCGGGACAGCGACCGGCGGGATCCCCGAGGTGGTGGACGACGGCGTGACCGGCCGACTGGTCCCGATCGAGCAGGTGCAGGACGGGACGGGCACGCCGACCGACCCCGAGCGCTTCGTCGCCGATCTCGCCGCGGTCCTCACCGAGGTGGCCACGGATCCGGAGAGGGCCCGGGAGTACGGGGAAGCCGGCCGGGAGCGGGCCCGCACGCAGTTCAGCTGGGCCGCGATCGCCGATGAGACCCGCGCGCTCTACGCGGAGCTGACCGCGTGAGCCGATAGGCTTTCGGTATGCCGATCGCTCTGGAGTTCACCGACGTCGTCGTGCGCCGAGAGGGGCGCAACATCATCGATCACGTGACCTGGCAGGTCTCGGACGATCAGCGATGGGTGATCCTCGGGCCGAACGGTGCCGGCAAGACGACCCTGCTGCAGCTCGCCGACACGCTGATGCACCCCACCTCGGGCACGGTGACGGTTCTCGGCGAGACGCTCGGACGCGCGGACGTCTTCGAGATCCGTCCGCGGATCGGGTTCGCGTCGTCGGCCATGGCCAAGCGCATCCCGCGCGATGAGACGGTGCTCAACACCGTCCTCACGGCGGCCTACTCCGTGCTCGGACGCTGGAACGAGAGCTACGAGGACATCGACGAGCGGCGTGCGCTGCGCGTTCTGGGCGACTGGCGCCTCGCGCACCTCGCCGACCGCACGTTCGGCACGCTGAGCGACGGTGAGCAGAAGCGTGTGCAGATCGCCCGGGCGGTCATGACCGACCCGGAGCTGCTGCTCCTCGATGAGCCGACCGCCTCGCTCGACCTCGGCTCGCGCGAGGAGCTCCTCGCGCTGCTGGGCGGCTACGCGTCCGCACCGACGACGCCCGCGATGCTCATGGTGACGCATCACGTCGAGGAGATCCCGGTCGGGTTCACCCATGTGCTCCTGATCCGTGACGGCGCCGTGGTGGCGGCGGGGCCGATCGCCGAGACGCTCACCGCGGATGCCCTGGGCGAGACCTTCGGGATGCCGATCACGCTCAGCAGCGAGGACGGGCGCTACTCCGCCCGCGCCGCCTCCTGACCTCGGTTCTGATGGGTTACTGCGCCCGTCGAAGTACTGGTAGAATCGATCCTTGGTGCGCTCGGCACCGCAGACTTCCCTCGTCCCTGGCACAATCCAGGGCAGCAACAAAGGAATCCCATGAAGACTGACATTCACCCCGACTACAAGGCTGTCGTGTTCCGCGACCTGGGCTCGGGCGAGACCTTCCTCACCCGTTCCACCGTCACCAGCGACAAGACCATCGAGCTGGACGGCGTGGAGTACCCGGTGATCGACGTCGAGATCTCCTCGGCCTCGCACCCCTTCTACACGGGTAAGCAGCGCATCATGGACTCGGCCGGCCGCGTCGAGAAGTTCAACCAGCGCTTCAAGGGCTTCGGCGGCTCCTCCAAGTAAGACCGCCCACGAAGGCCCCGCACTCCTCGGAGTGTGGGGCCTTCGTCATGCCCGGGCCGGGCGGTCGCTCAGACGTCGATGACGATGCGTCCGCGCTCGATGCGGCCCGGTGGATCTCCGGGGGTCGGCGCCGGGGCCGTGCGCCGGGTCTGCCGATCCCGCTCCTGGCCGGCCTCGTGCGCGGTGGGCGACCACACCGCGTCGAAGACACCGACCAGCCCTCCGGACCCGGCTTGCTCGTACTTCTCCTCGACCGGACGACGGGAGAGGGAATGCCGGATGCCCACGAAGAACAGCACCGGTCCCGTGCCGAGCACGAGGACGATCGTGGTCCATCCGAGCAGATGCTCCATGGCCCCAGGATAGATCGCGGAGCGCGCCGACGGCACCCGTCGCGCTCCGGAGGTCAGCGGATGCGGCGTCCGTGGGCGAGGTCGATCAGCCGTTCCAGTACGGGCCCCGTCCGCAGGCCGTTGTGCTCGTGCTCGCTCGTCACCCAGGGTGTCACGCCGGGGAGGAGACGGGCGGTCTCCAGCGAGAACTCCAGGGGCACATAGACGTCGTTCACGTAGACGGCGGCGGCGCCCGTCGCTTCGGAGGCGGCGAGAGCAGCGGCGTCGTAGATCCGCGGCCAGGGGTGGTCCGCCAGGATCGACGTCACCTCGCTCCAGGGCTGCAGCGCCGGGACGGTGTCGGCCCACTCGCGACGGACGTGCTCGCCCGTGAACAGCGTCGGATCGTCGCGGAAATCGGTCGGCTCGACGCGCTCGGCGGACCACCGCGTGGTGTGTCCGTTCGCATAGCTCGACTCGTGGAAGGCGTAGTACAGCGGGTTGCGGCCGCCGAAGGGCATGGCGTGCTGGAGGTCGTGCCGGAAGGCGTTGGATGCGGGATCCCGTTCCAGCAGCGACCAGACCGTCTGCCAGCCGTCGTCGGTGCCGAGAGCGGAGCCGACCGAGCGCAGGCGGGAACGCGACACGACCTCGCCGTCGGGGAGGACGATCTCACCGGCGTCCGCAAGATCGATCAGGCGTCGCATGACGTCGCGGTGCTCCGGGAAGCGTCGGTAGTACCGCTCGGACGCCGTGCGCATCTTGTCGTAGCAGAGGGCGTAGACCTCGTCCGGGTCGCGCTCGACCGTGCTGAGGCCTCCGGTGATGAAGACGTCGTCGAGCGAAGCCGCGTGGGTCGACAGGTAGGCCAGCGTCGTGAACCCGCCGAAGGACTGCCCGAGGACGCTCCACGTCGGCGCCCCCAGGTGCTCCCGCAGCGCCTCGCAGTCGCGCACGATGGCATCGGCGCGCAGGTGCGTCAGATGCTCGGCGACGGCTTCGGCGCCCCGCACGAGGTCGCCGTCGCCGACAGGGGAGGACAGCCCGGTGCCGCGCTGATCGAGCAGGACGAGTCGATAGTGCGCGAGGGCCTGGTCCAGCCACGCCGGCGCGGTGGAGGAGTGGAAGGGGCGCGGCGCCTCGTGGCCCGGCCCGCCCTGCAGGAACACCAGATAGGGGAGGGCCTCGCCTCCCTCCCGTGCGACCACGCGGGCGAACACGTCGATGGTGCGGGTGTCTGCCGGGTCGTCCCAGACGAGGGGGACCGTGAGCGTGTGCTCCTCGACGGCGAGGTCGAGCAGGCGGCGGCGGAGGACAGTGGTCATGGTCACATCACATTCCCGATGTAGGAGTACTTCACGAAGACCTCGGCGGCGATTCCGGACTCGTCGAGGACTCCCTGGACGGCCGTCATCATGTAGTTCGAGTCCCAGCCCATGTAGAGGAAGTGCGTGTCGTCGAGGTCGTCCCACTGCCCCTTCCATGCCTTGTCGCGGTAGATCGGTCCGCCGTGGGTCGCGCAGTAGGCCAGAGCGGCCTCGGTCGTGTCGGTCCACGCGCGACGGAACACGCGGTTGAACAGGTGCTTGACGTCGTACACCTCCCACCGCTCGCCCCGATACTCCACGTAGTCGAACTCGCGTTCCCACCCCGCGGGCCAGCCGCGGCGGCGGACGGCGTCCAGGATCGGGGTGAGGCCGTCGTCGTCGATCTCGGGCAGTGCGGGTCGTGCCCACACGCGGACGAGGTCGGCCGTCAGGCCCACCGTGCGTGCGGTGATGGCCGCCGTGCCCCAGGACTCCTGGGCAGCGAGGGCACGGGGCGCCGGCACGGCGCTGCGGGCATAGGCCTCATCGCGCTTGACGGGGAACGAGGCACCGAAGACCCGCTCCGTCAGCCCCTGTTCCAGCAGCGTGAGGTTGCCGAGAGTGGGTGCGAGGGCGCGGTGGCTGTTCTGCTCGTCCTCGGAGTACTCGCTCCAGGGGCGCACGCCGTCGCCAGACCAGGCGTCGCCGGGCACGGCGGGCACGATGTGCTCGACATCGAAGCCGTCCACGTCGTCGACGCCCTCGAGCCGGCCGAGCACATAGGCCGGGTACGGCAGCTCGCTGTACTTGAGCACGGCGCTGACCCGCTCGTCCGACGGAGTGATGCGCGCGATGGCGCGGGCGAGGGCGTCGTGTCCGTCGCGACGCGCACGGCAGAGCCGGGCGATGAGGCGTTCGGCGGGAAGGTTCACGAGCGCGCGACGGAGGAACATCGCCTGCAGCCACTCGAGCGTCTCGAGGAGCTGACCCCGGTCGATGCGGCCACGCGCGTGATCGCTGTAGGCGCTCATGACCAGCGGGTAGGAGGAGCGTCCGAACGTGTTGACGTACCGCAGTTGCCGCGCGACCTCGGGGTCCTGCTCCTTCGTCGGATCGAGGAGGATGCCGTAGATCTCCGCATAGTGCCGCCACGTCTCGGCGTCAGCCTGGAGGTGGGCGACGTCGACGCGCGGGAACGACCGGCGGAAGGCGCTGTACACGCCGTGCTCCCCGTTCGCCGCCACCTCTCGCCCCGTCACGAGCACGAGGTAGTGACGCCAGAACGCCCCGATCGCCTCGCCCGTGTGGTGCTCGATCGGCAGCCAGAACCGCGCTTCCACGTCCATCTGCTCGGCGTGGTTCAGCCCCATGAGGATGTAGTTGTGGATCAGCTCGTGATCCCGCAGCGGCTCGCCGGTGGAGTTCAGGCTCTCGAAGATCTGCTGCGCGTTGGCCTGGGCGCCGAGCGTGATCGACACGTGTTCGAGTCGCTGCAGTCCCCGCCAGATCGACGGTGCCTCGTCGGCATGGATCTGGCTGCGGAAGAACGCGTAGTTGTCGTCGAAGCGCGACTCGCGGTCGAGGTCGTCGCGGCGATCGAGCACGACCGATTCGTAGAGATCGGCCCAGGCCTCGTGCGGACGCAGCTTCGTGCGCTCGGGGTCGTCGGGGCGGACCAGCACGCGGGCGAGATCGGCGGCGAGCTCCGGATCGCGCTCACGCACCGAGTGATGCAGCGCCGCGACGAGGAGCATGAGCGTGGTGAGGCGCTGCTGCCCGTCGATGAGGATGAGGTCGGCGTCCGGGCCGGAGCCGTCCTCGGCGGAGAGGATCGAGCCGATGAAGTGGCGATGCGCGTCGTCTTCCGCGGCGACCGCCCTGACGTCGGAGAGGAGCCGCTCGCAGCCGCCGATGTCCCAGCGGTACTGCCGCTGGTAGACGGGGACGACGATGGTCGTGCGTCCCGCCGCGAGCCATTCGATCGTGTTGACTGCCGTCGCCTCGACGTTGGTCGCGGTGCTCATGCTGGTGTCTCGTCCTCCCGTAGCGACAGGCGCCACGGACGCGCCGGGTGCCCCGCCCAGTCTATTCGCTTATCCACGGCGACCCTCCGGGGGAGCGCCAGGTCCCGCTGTTAGCCTTGCCTTATCAGGGCCTGTTAAAACGTGCTGGCCCCCGATGAAAGGAACATGACTCGATCATGGGATACATCAAGTCCGCAGCGCTGGAGGAGAAGGGCTTCGTCGTCCTCGACAGCTACGACCAGGAGGCCGACCCCAAGGAGTGGCTCGACATCGAGTACGTCGACTGGAAGTCCTCGGGCGACACCCGGTTCGCACCCCTCGCCAGCGCCTTCGGCGACATCGAGTGCAACGGCTTCTGGAACCACAAGCCGCCGCGCACCGACAAGGACGGCGTCTGGATCGACGAGCAGACCGCCAAGGCACCGAACCTCACGCGCCGTGCGCAGGAGCCGGGCGCGAACGTCGGGCGCTGCCGCGTCATCGAGCTGCAGCCGACCCCCTACGGCGACTGCCTCTACAACCTCCACCAGGACGACAACAACCGCCTGAACCCGGACGGCACCGGCTGGGTCGTGCGCGGGTTCTTCAACCTGACGGACGACAAGGACAGCTACTTCGTCCTGCGTGAGAACCGCACGGACCCCAGCATCGAGTACCGCATCGCCCTGCCGGCCGGTGCGCAGCTCATCGTCGACACCCAGCGTCTGTGGCACGCGGCCACCCACAACGGCACCGACCCGCGCTACTGCCTCATCACCTCGTGGACCTCCGGTCCCGAGCTCGACGCCTACATCGAGAAGTACCACGGCACCGACGACGTCCCGAACGTCGAGGTCCCGCAGGACGTGCTCGAGTTCGGCTACGCCGAGCAGGCCCGCAAGGATGCCGCTCGCGCGGCCTACTACGCCGCGAAGGGCCAGCAGGTCAAGCAGGCCATGAGCGAGGCCTGAGCGTCCCCATACTGGGTCGCTGAGCTCATCGAAGCGCCCGAAGGCCCCGGTCCACGGACCGGGGCCTTCGTCGTCGAATCACATGCTTGTGATTTCGCGGGAACTCGGCGAGAATGGGCGCACAACCGCATACTCTCGCCACTTCGTGGTTCAGGTCGTAGGGGAAGACGCACCTGATGAAACGGAGAGATCATGGCGACGGCTTACGCACGCGGAGTGGTGTTCATCCACTCGGCGCCTCGCGCGCTCTGCCCGCACCTGGAATGGGCGGTGGGTCGCGCTATCGGGCGTGCGGTGAACTTCGACTGGACCGAGCAGCCTGTGCTGACCGGCGCACGCCGCGCCGAGTTCTACTGGGATGGTCCCGTCGGTACCGGTGCTGCCCTCGCGACCGCGATCCGGGGCTGGGAGCACCTCCGGTTCGAGGTGACCGAAGACCCGACGCCCCGCAGCGACGGCGGTCGGTGGCTGCACACGCCCGACCTCGGCATCCACTACGCCCAGACCGATGCCGCCGGCAACATCGTCATCGGAGAGGATCGCATCCGCTACGCGATGGAGATCGCCGCGGGCAACGCCGTCGAGCTGCAGCGCGAGCTCGACATCGCCCTGGGGTCCGCCTGGGACGAGGAGCTGGAGCCCTTCCGTCACGCCAGCGACGACGCGCGCGTCGTCTGGCTCCACAAGGTCGGCTGACCGACCCCGATACCGGGAGCGCTGAGGCGTGAGTATCGGATGCCGGTGACTGATCCCGGACGCTGAGAAGACGAATCCCCGCTCCGCTCGACGAAGACCCCGCCCCGGGCGACCGGGCGGGGTCTTCGTCTGCGCAGATCAGATCACGGCCGCGTGCGCGAGGTCGTCGACCGCGTTCACACCACCGCCGCGCACGTCCGCCCAGGCCTGCGCCAGACGCGTCATCGCCTCCGCCGCGCGCTCGGGCGGGAGCGTGATGGGAACCCGGAGTCGCCGCTCCAACACTCCGCCGGTGGTGAAGCGCGGCCCGGGCGGGAGGATGAGTCCCCGCTCGCGTGCAGCGAGGGAGAGCGTGGTCGACAACGGGGCGCCGAGATCGATCCAGGCGGAGAGGCCGCCGGGCGTCTCCGGCATCCGCATCCCCGGGATCTCGGCGATCGCCGCGGCCACCGCGTTCCGCCCGGCGCTCAGGCGGCGCCGCACGTGATGGGTGAGCGCGGGGACGTCGTCGAGCAGCTCCACGGCGATGCACTGCTCGAGGAGGGCCGTGCCGAGCTCGAACGAGGGTCGGACGGCCAGGAGCCGGGCGATGACCGAGCGCTCGGCGCGGATCCAGCCGATGCGCAGGCCTCCCCACGCGATCTTCGACATCGATCCCACCGTGATCACGTTCGGGCCCTCGGCCGCCATCGGCGCCGGTGCCCGTCCCCGGTCGATGTCGAGCTCTGCCGTCGTCTCGTCGACGATCAGGTGCGTGCCGGTGTTGCGGGCCGTCGTCGCGATCCGAGACCGCTCCTCCTGCGGCAGCGTCGCTCCGGTGGGGTTGTGGAAGTCGGGGATGAGGTACGCGACGTGCGGGCGTGCGGACAGCAGGGTGTCGGTGAGGTGCCGGGCGTCCCAGCCGTCGGTGTCGACCGGCGTCGGGAGCAGCCGGTAGCCGTGCCGGTGCAGAGCCTCGAGCGCGTGCGGGAAGGTCGGCTGCTCCACGAGGGCGCGTTCGCCCCGGCGGCCGAGCGCCGTGAGGATGAGGTTGACGGCGTTGAGGGCGCCGGAGGTGATCATGATCTCGTCCGCCGAGGTCACCGCGCCGCGCTCGGTGAATCGGCGGGCCACGGCATCGCGCAACTCGGGAAGGCCCTGCAGCGAATAGCCGCTCGTCCCGCGCAGGGCCGCGAGCCGGGGGAGGGACCGCACGGTCGCGTCGTACAGGCCGGGGGTCGAGTCCATCGAGGCGATCGACAGGTCGATCGCCTCGTCGTCCGCGTCGAGGGCGGCGGCCGACGGGCCGTGCGGGAGGGTCACTCTGGTGCTTCCGCCATGATGCCGGGACACGTAGCCGCCGGCCTCCAGAACGCCGTAGGTGCGGGTGACGGTCGAGCGTGATCGCCTGAGTTCGAGGGCGAGTGCCCGTTCGCTCGGCAGTCTCTCGCCGACCGTGAGGCGTCCGTCGAGGATGAGGGCCCTGATGCGGTCGGCCAGGCCCGAGGCCGAGGCGTCATCGATGTCCTGGGTGCCGAGCTGGGTGACGAGACGGGAGGCCATGCGTCCAGCCTGCCGCAAAGTGGCCTTCCATGTGCAGGCCACTTTTCGCTCAGTGGTCGGCCTCGTCACGCCTTCGCGCGGGCCACGATGGGGAGATGCTCTTCCGTGCCGTCTTCCTGCCCTTCACCGCGACCAGCCGTCGAGACCTGGTCGAGCGGCTGGCGCAGCTCGTGGGCGGGCTCTTCCTCTACGGCGTCGCGCTCGGCTTCATGGTGCGCGGCGGCATCGGCGTCGCGCCCTGGGACGTCCTGTCGCTGGGTGTCGCACGCTGGACGGGACTCGGGTACGGGGTCGTCACGGTGCTGATCTCGATCATCGTCCTGCTGCTGTGGATCCCGCTCCGTCAACGGGTGGGCCTCGGCACCTTGCTCAACGCGCTGCTCATCGGCCCGTTCGCCGATCTCACGCTCCTCGTGCTGCCTGCTCCGCCGTCCGTGTGGGTCGGGGCCCCCATGTTCGTGTTCGGACTCGTGCTGCTGGCATTCGCCACCGGTCTCTACATCGCGGCGGACTTCGGCCCCGGACCGCGCGACGGACTCATGACGGGGCTCGTCCGGGTGACCCGGTGGCCGGTCTGGCTGGCGCGGACGGTCATCGAAGGCTCCGTGCTGCTCGTCGGCTTCCTCCTCGGCGGTCCGGTGGGCGTCGGCACCGTGCTGTTCGCGTTCGGCGTCGGTCCGTTGATCGGCTGGTTCCTCCCGCGGATCGAGCGCCGCCGTCGGCAGCGTTCGCAGCTCCTCGCCGTCCGGGCGAGCGCGCACCTGGGTCCCTGAGCCTGTCGAAGGGTGAGAGCGGACTGCGCATGACGAAGGCCCCCGGGAAGATGATCCCGGGGGCCTTCGTCGCGGATGCGGAAGCGGTCAGTCGACGCCGCCGAGCACGAGCACGGCGTTGTGTCCGCCGAAGCCGAACGAGTTGCTGATGGCGATCTGCGGGCCGTCGCCGAGCGGAGCCGCCTCTCCAGACAGACGGAACGGCACCTCCGGGTCCGGCTCGGTCATGTTGATCGTCGGCGGGGCCACGCGGTCCCGCAGCGCGAGGAGCGAGAAGATCGCCTCCAGCGCGCCGGTCCCGCCCAGGAGGTGTCCGGTGGACGCCTTGGTCGCCGACACCGGGATCTCATCGATCCGGTCGCCGAAGACGTTCTTCAGCGCGACGTACTCGTTGGGGTCGCCGACCGGCGTCGAGGTCGCGTGGGCGTTGATGTGCGTCACCTGGTCGGGGGTGATGCCGGCCTCCTCGAGTGCCTGGACGACGGCACGGGCCGCCCCCTTGCCCTCGGGGTCGTTGCCGGTGATGTGGTAGGCGTCGGCGGTCACTCCACCGCCGAGGACGTAGCCGTAGATCTTCGCGCCGCGGGCCTTGGCGTGCTCCTCTGTCTCGAGGATGAGGGCCGCTGCGCCCTCGCCCATCACGAAGCCGTCGCGGTCGATCGCGCCGGGTCGGGAGGCGTGGGCAGGGTCGTCGTTGCGACGCGACAGCGCCTGCGCGGAGGCGAACGCGGCCATGGTGATCGGGTGGATCGCCGACTCCGTGCCGCCGGCGATGACGACGTCGGCCAGGCCCTCCTGCAGGTGGTGGAAGGCGTGGATGATCGACTCGGTGCTGGAGGCGCAGGCACTGACGACCGTCTGTGCGTAGGCGCGGGCCTCGAACTGCAGCGACAGGTTGCCGGCGGCCGCATTCGGCATCAGCATCGGCACGGTCAGCGGCATGACCCGGCGGGGGCCCTTCTCGCGCAGCGTGTCCCAGGCGTCGAGCAGCGTCCAGAGGCCGCCGATCCCGGTCGCGAAGTCGACGCCGAGGCGCTCGGGAGCGACCTCGGGCGAGCCCGCGTCCGCCCAGGCCTCACGGGCCGCGATGAGGGCGAACTGTGAAGACGGGTCGAGACGCTTCGCCTCGTGGCGGGGCAGCACCTCTTCCGGACGGACGCTCGCGGAGGCGGCGAACGTGACGGGCAGGTCGTACTCCTGCACCCAGTCGTGCTCGATCGTGCGGGCGCCGGAGGCACCGGCGAGAAGGTTGTCCCAGTTCTCCGGGGCCGTCCCGCCGATGGCGGAGGTGGCGCCGATGCCGGTGACGACGATGCGCTTGGTCATGAGGTGTGGTTCCTTGTCGAAACGAGGTCGTGCGGGGGATGGGCAGGGACGGAGGATGCCACTCCTCACCCGGGGCGAGGGTGGCATCCTTCCGGGATTACTCCTGGCCCGCGACGATGAAGTTGACGGCGTCGCCGACGGTCTTCAGGTTCTTGACCTCGTCGTCGGGGATGGTGACGCCGAACTTCTCCTCGGCGTTGACGACGATCGTCATCATCGAGATCGAGTCGATGTCGAGGTCGTCCGTGAACGACTTCTCCAGGGCGACCTCGCTGGCGTTGATGCCGGTCTCGTCGGTGATCAGCTCTGCGAGGCCGGCGAGGACCTCATCGTTGGTGAAAGCCATGGTGGTCTTCCTCTTTCTTGCGGGTTGTATTCGGAACCGTGGAACAGTCTAGGGAAGGTCGACGCGTCTTCAGGGAAGGACGACGACCTGGGCTGCGAAGACGAGGCCGGCGCCGAAGCCGATCTGCAGGGCGAGTCCGCCGGAGAGCTCCGGGTGCTCGGCCATGAGGCGGTGGCTGGCGAGGGGGATCGAGGCGGCCGACGTGTTGCCGGTGGTCTCGATGTCGCGGGCGATGACGGTGGTCTCCGGCAGGCCGAGCTGCTTGGCGAACTCGTCGATGATGCGCATGTTGGCCTGGTGCGGGATGAAGGCGGCGAGGTCGGAGGCCTCGATCCCGGCCTTCTCCAGCGCCTCACGTGCGACCTTCGCCATCTCCCAGACGGCCCAGCGGAAGACCGTCGGGCCCTCCTGGCGGAGCGTCGGCCACGGCACGACGCCGTCGCGGAAATCCGTGAGGGTGGCGTTCATGCCCACGGCGTCTGCTTTCGAGCCGTCGCTGCCCCACACAGCGGGGGCGATGCCCGGCGTCTCGCTGGGGCCGATGAGCGCGGCGCCGGCGCCGTCGCCGAGGAGGAAGGAGATGCTGCGGTCGGTCGGGTCGACGACATCGGAGAGCTTCTCCGTACCGATCACGAGCGCGTGGCGGGCCGCACCCGCCTTGATGAGCGCGTCGGCCTGCGCCACGGCGTAGGCGTAGCCCGCACAGGCCGCGTTGATGTCGTAGGCCGCGGCCGGGTTGGCCCCGACGCGGTCCGCGACGATCGCGGAGACGGACGGCGTCTGCTTCGGGTTGCTGATGGTCGCGACGATCACGAGGTCGACCTGGTCGGCCGGGACGCCCGACTTCTCGATGGCCTCGGCTGCCGCCGCGGTCGCGAGGTCGATGGCGTCGGTGTCCTTGTCGGCCCGCGCCCGCGTGATGATGCCGGTGCGCTGACGGATCCACTCATCGCTGGAGTCGATCGGCCCGATGAGGTCTTCGTTGGGCACCGCGTTCTCGCCGCGAGCCGCGCCGAACGCGTAGATGCGGGTGTAGGCGGGCCCGGCGATCTGGGCGAGGGAGGCGGTCATGCGGCTTCTCCGTTCAGCAGCGCGACGGCGGCTTCGAGGTCTTCGGGGGTCTTCACGGCGACCGTCGGCACGCCGCGCAGGCCGCGCTTGGCGAGACCGACGAGGGCGCCCGCGGGGGCGAGCTCGATCACGCCGGTCACGCCGGCGTCGGCGAACGAAGCCATGCAGAGGTCCCACCGGACGGGGGAGGAGACTTGGTCGACGAGGTAGTCGAGCGCCGTCCTGCCGTCGGTCACGACCGAGCCGTCGCGGTTGGTCCAGAGCGTGATCTCGGGGTCGCCCGGCTGCACATCGGCGACCGCGTCGCGGAGGGTCGAGACGGCGGAGGCCATGTAGTCGGTGTGGAATGCGCCGGCGACCTGGAGCGGCACCACGCGCGTGCCCTTGACTGGCTCCTCGGCGAGAGCCGCCAGGGCCGGAAGGGGACCGGCGACGACGATCTGCCCGCCGCCGTTGAAGTTCGCCGGCGCGAGGCCGAGCTCGGCGAGTCGGGCGAGGAGAGCCTCCTCATCGCCGCCGAGCACCGCGCTCATCCCCGTCGGGGTCTGGGCGGCGGCATCGGCCATCGCCCTCCCGCGGATGCCGACGAGGCGCATGCCCGTCTCGGCGTCCAGCACGCCGCTGCCGACGAGCGCCGCGATCTCCCCGACGGAGTGCCCGGCGATGCCATCCGCGCGGCGACCGGCGGCGGCCACGAGGGCATCACCGGCCACGAGGGAGGCGGCCACGATCAGCGGTTGGGCGACGCGGGTGTCACGGATGGTGTCCGCGTCCGACTCGGTGCCGTGCGCGCGGAGATCGAGCTGTGCGGCCTCGGAGTAGGCGGCGAGACGCTCTTCCACTCCGTCGAGCTCGAGCCAGGGGGCGAGGAATCCGGGGGTCTGCGAGCCCTGTCCAGGGCAGACGACGACAATCACCCACCCAGTCTGCCAACGATCGCGGCAGAACGGTGGATGATCCATCACAAGATTGCGTGAAACCCTTGTGTGTGGCGCACAGATCGCGCGGCTCAGCGCGGAGGGCGACGGAGCGGCGGACGGCGACGCACCTGCTCGGCCGCCCCGATGGAGCCGAGGATGAGCGCGGTCTGCAGGATGAGGGCCTCGCGGGGTCCGGTCGCGTCCCACCCGATGACCTCGCTCACCCGCTTGAGGCGGTAGCGGACGGTGTTCGGATGCACGAAGAGCTCGCGGGCCGTCGCCTCGAGGGACCGGCCGTTGTCGAGATAGCTCCAGAGCGTCGTGACGAGGTCGGTCGAGTGCGCCTGCAGCGGGCGGTAGATGCGCTCGATGAGGGTCTGCTTCGCGAGAGGGTCGCCGGCGAGGGCGCGCTCCGGAAGCAGGTCGTCGGCTTCGACGGGCCGCGGTGCGCTCCGCCACGCGCGGGCCACCGCGAATCCGGCCAGCGCTGCACGCGCGCTCTGGCTGGCATCGACGAGGGCGGCCACCGCCGGCCCCAGCACGACGAACCCCGGGCCGAAGGACGGCTCCAGACGGGCCGCGATCTCCTGGAACCCGAGCTCCTCGTCCTCGCCCTCCTGGCCCTCGACGCGCGCGCGTCCGAGCACGAGCACGAGGCGCGAGCCCTGCACGCCGATGAGGACGTCGACCGCGAGCTTGCGCGCCGTCCGACGCACGAGGTCGACGTCGAACTGCGGGGGTGTGGTGCCGACCAGGACCGCGACCTCTCCATGGCCGTGCCACCCGAGCGCGGCGATCCGGCTGGGCAGCTCCTCGTCGGCCTCGCCCGTGAGGATCGAGTCGACGACGAGCGCCTCGAGCCGCGCGTCCCACAGACCGCGGGCCTCGGCGGCGCGGGCGTAGACGTCGGCGGCGGCGAACGCCACATCCCGCGAGTAGAGCAGGATGGCTTCGCGGAGGTGCTCGCCCTTGCCCGCCACCCGCTCCTCGGTCACCTCGACGGTGACGCGGATGAGCTGGAGCGTCTGCTGCAGACTCACGCTGCGCAGCAGCTCACGGGGAGCGGCGGCGAAGATGTCCGCGGCGATCCACGGGGTGGACGTCGGGTCGTCGTACCACTGGATGAACGACGTGATGCCCGCCTGCGCCACCAGCCCGACCGCGGAGCGGCGGGCTGGTGGCATGTCGGCGTACCAGGGGAGGGTGTCCTCCAGCCGCTTGATGGTCACCGTGGCGATGTCGCCGGAGATCCGGCGCAGCCAGGTGAGCGTGGCGGCCTTGTCCATGCCGGCGGCGGAGGTGGGTGTCACCGAGGGCTCAGCTTTCGCCGCCTGCGTTGCCGCTCGTGCCGGCGTTCACGTCGTGCAGGCGGTACTTCTCGATGGCCTGAGCGGAGAGGCCGCGGTCGACCTTGCCCTCCTCGGCCAGTGCCTGCAGGGTGCGCACGACGATCGACGGGCCGTCGATCTTGAAGAAGCGGCGGGCCGCGGCACGGGTGTCCGAGAAGCCGAAGCCGTCGGCACCGAGGGTGGCGAAGGGGTTCGGGACCCACGGGCGGATCTGGTCCTGCACGGCGTGCATGAAGTCGCTCACTGCGACGACGGGACCTTCGGCGCCCTGGAGCTTCTGCGTGAGGTACGCGGTGCGCGGCTCCTGCTCCGGGTGGAGGAAGTTGTGCTCGTCGGCGGCGAGGCCGTCGCGGCGCAGCTCGGTCCACGAGGTGACCGACCACACGTCGGCGACGACGCCCCAGTCCTTCTTCAGCAGCTCCTGGGCCTCGAGTGCCCACGGCAGACCCACGCCGGAGGCGAAGAGCTGCGCGCGGGGGCCGTCGCCCTCGCCGACGGCGACGCGGTGGATGCCGCGGACGATGCCGTCCACATCCACGTCGGCAGGCTCCGCGGGCTGCACCATCGGCTCGTTGTACACCGTGAGGTAGTACATGACGTTCGGGTCTTCGTGCTGACCGCCGTACATCCGCTCGAGACCGGAACGCATGATGTGCGCGATCTCGTAGCCGTACGCGGGGTCGTAGGAGACCGTCGCCGGGTTGGTCGAGGAGAGCAGGTGCGAGTGCCCGTCGGCGTGCTGGAGGCCTTCACCCGTGAGGGTCGTGCGGCCGGCGGTGGCGCCGATGATGAAGCCGCGGGCCATCTGGTCGCCGGCGGCCCACTGGGCGTCGCCAGTGCGCTGGAACCCGAACATCGAGTAGAAGATGTAGATCGGGATCAGCGGCTCGCCGTGCGTCGCGTAGGACGTACCCGCGGCGGTGAACGCCGCAAGGGCGCCGGCCTCATTGATGCCGACGTGGACGATCTGGCCCTGCGGGCTCTCCTTGTAGGCGAGCAGCAGCTCCCGGTCGACCGACGTGTAGTGCTGGCCGTTGGGGTTGTAGATCTTCGCCGTCGGGAAGTACGCGTCCATGCCGAACGTGCGCGCCTCGTCGGGGATGATCGGCACGATGCGGTGGCCGAACTCCTTCGAGCGCAGCAGGTCCTTCAGGAGGCGGACGAACGCCATGGTCGTGGCGATCTCCTGCGTGCCGGAGCCCTTCTTCGGCAGCGCATACGCGTTCTCCTCGGGGAGGGAGAGGCCGACGTGCGTCGAACGGCGCTCCGGGAGGAAGCCGCCGAGGGCCTTGCGGCGCTCGAGCATGTACTGGATCGTCTCGTCCTGCGGTCCCGGGTTGTAGTACGGGGGCAGGTACGGGTTCTCCTCGAGCTGCGCGTCCGTGATCGGGATGTGCATCGCGTCGCGGAACGTCTTGAGGTTGTCCAGCGTCATCTTCTTCATCTGGTGGGTCGCGTTGCGGCCCTCGAACTGCGGGCCGAGCCCGTAGCCCTTGACGGTCTTCGCGAGGATGACGGTCGGCTTGCCCTTGTGCTCGGTCGCGGCCTTGAACGCGGCGTAGACCTTGCGGTAGTCGTGGCCACCCCGCTTGAGGTTCCAGATGTCGTCGTCGGAGTAGTCCTTGACGAGCGCGGCGGCGCGCTCGTCGCGGCCGAAGAAGTGCTCGCGGATGTAGGCGCCGGACTCGGCCTTGTACGTCTGGTAGTCGCCGTCGGGCGTGACGTTCATGAGGTTGAGCAGTGCGCCCTCGGTGTCACGGGCGAGCAGGTCGTCCCACTCGCGGCCCCAGACCACCTTGATGACGTTCCAGCCGGCGCCGCGGAAGAACGACTCCAGCTCCTGGACGATCTTGCCGTTGCCGCGCACCGGGCCGTCGAGACGCTGCAGGTTGCAGTTCACGACGAAGGTGAGGTTGTCGAGGCCCTCGTTCGCCGCGACCTGGAGCTGTCCGCGGCTCTCGACCTCGTCCATCTCGCCGTCGCCGAGGAACGCCCAGACGTGCGACTGCGAGGTGTCCTTGATGCCGCGGTTCTCGAGGTACTTGTTCGACATCGCCTGGTAGATGGCGTTGATCGGGCCGAGACCCATCGACACCGTCGGGAACTGCCAGTACTCCGGCATGAGGCGCGGGTGCGGGTACGACGGGATGCCGTTCGGCGCATGCGACTTCTCCTGGCGGAAGCCGTCGAGCTGGTCCTCCGTGAGGCGCCCCTCGAGGAAGGAGCGTGCGTAGGTGCCGGGGGAGGCGTGACCCTGGATGAAGATCTGGTCGGCGCCACCGGGGTGGTCCGCCCCCTTGAAGAAGTGGTTGAAGCCCACCTCGTACAGCGCCGCCGAGGAGGCGTAGGTGGAGATGTGACCGCCGACGCCGATGCCGGGGCGCTGGGCACGGTGCACCGTGACGGCGGCGTTCCAGCGGATCCAGGCGCGGTAACGCCGCTCGATCTCCTCGTCACCGGGGAACTCGGGCTCGTTCTCCGGGGCGATGGTGTTGATGTAGTCGGTGGTCGGAACCATCGGCACGTTCAGGTGCAGTTCCTTGGAGCGCTT
This sequence comes from Microbacterium sp. UBA7513, assembly GCF_002478345.1. NCBI lineage: Bacteria > Bacillati > Actinomycetota > Actinomycetes > Micrococcales > Microbacteriaceae > Microbacterium > Microbacterium sp. UBA7513. Next base: position 33,736 of record NZ_DLNJ01000023.1, on the reverse strand, counting down.
GAGCAGGCTGAGCATGATCTCGCGCCCGCGGCCGTGGCCCTTGGCGTCCACCAGCTCGTCGAGCGACTGCTGCCACTCACCGGTCTCTTCCGGATCGCTGTCGAGGGGGCCCTGAGAGTACGGATCCTGGTCGTGGACGGTCACGGGGGAACCTTTCGTCAAGCTGGCAGGTCATGCCAAGGAAACGGGAAGCGACACGGGCAGCCTTGTCGGCCGTGCACAACGCGCGCCGACCTCAGCCTATCCCTCTTCCACGACACGGGTGCGCATCCGCACCCGGATAGACTGAGCGCACCAGGGCCTTTAGCTCAGCTGGTAGAGCGCCACGTTTACACCGTGGATGTCGTCGGTTCGATCCCGGCAGGGCCCACCCGTAACGTTTGCAGCGGGGAGCGCAATGACGCGACGCATCGTCATCAGCGGGGCATCAGGCCTCATCGGTTCCGCTCTCGCCGCCTCTCTGCGGGCGGACGGCATCGAGGTGACCACCCTCGTGCGACGTCCCCCGCAGGCGGAGGGCGAGATCGAGTGGGCTCCGGGTGAGGCGTCCCTGGATCCCGACGCACTCGCCGGGGCGGAGGCCGTCGTCGCCCTCGGGGGTGCGAGCGTCGGCCGGCTGCCGTGGACGCGTGGGTACCGCCGCCAGCTCGTCGAATCACGGCTCGACGCGACGAACACGCTCACCACCGCTCTGCGCGCCCTGCGTACCGACGCGCCCGCCTTCCTCTCCGCTTCCGCCGTGGGCTACTACGGATCGGCGCCCGGCGAGGTGCTCACCGAGCACTCCGGCCCGGGGAGTACCTTCCTGGCCGACCTCACCGTGCGCTGGGAGACGGCAGCGCGACGAGCGGAGGACCACACGCGGGTCGCCCTGCTGCGGACGGCACCGGTGATCCACCGCCGGGGTGTGCTGCGGCCCATGATCACGCTGACGAAGCTCGGCGTCGCCGGCCCGCTGGGGCCGGGTACGCAGATCTGGCCGTGGATCTCGTTGGACGACGAGGTGCGTGGCATCCGCCATGTCCTCGAAGAGAAGCTCGCGGGACCCGTCAACCTCACCGGGCCGACCCGGGCGTCCGCGAACGACATCGGTCGCGCGCTCGCGCAGCGGATGCACCGGCCGTTCTGGCTGCCCGCTCCCCGGCGGGCCCTGCGCCTCGCCCTCGGCGATGCCGCCGACTCGTTGCTGCTCCCGGACGCCGACGTGCGCCCCGAGGCGCTGCAGCAGTCCGGCTTCCGATTCACCCATTCCACAGCAGCCGAAGCGGTCGCCGCCGCGATCTGACGAGCCCGCGATTCTCCCGGCGAGACCCCTGCCGTCGCAGCGCTCGCGCTGTCAGGATGGGCGCATGGAGATCATCGAGAACTCGAAGCTCACCGTCGTCGGCGCCGGAAGCGTCGGATCGAGCGTGGCCTATGCGGCTCTGATCCGGGGATCGGCCCGCCACGTCGCCCTGTACGACATCGCGACGGAGAAGGTCGAGGCGGAGGTACTCGACCTCGCGCACGGCACGCAGTTCACCGGCAGCAGCGACATCATCGGCGGCAGCGATATCTCGGTGGCGGCCGGTTCCCACGTCGTGGTCATCACCGCGGGAGCGAAGCAGAACCCGGGGCAGACGCGCACCGAGCTCGCCGGCGTGAACGCCGGCATCATCCGGCGCATGATGCCGGAGCTGCTGTCCGTCGCGCCGAACGCGGTCTATGTCATCGTCACGAACCCGTGCGACGTGCTCACCGTCATCGCTCAGCAGGAGACGGGCCTGCCCCCGGAGCGCATCTTCGCCTCCGGAACGGTCCTCGACACCTCCCGGCTGCGCTGGAAGCTGGGGGAGCGGGCGGGCGTGTCCACGGCCAGCGTGCACGCCCATATCATCGGGGAGCACGGCGACACCGAGTTCCCGCTCTGGTCGCGGGCGACGATCGGCACGGTCCCGATCCTCGACTGGGAGACCCCGGAGCACCCGCGCTTCACCCTGGAGGAGCTGGACGAGATCGCCGTCGACGTCCGGGACGCCGCCTACAAGGTGATCCAGGGGAAGGGCGCCACGAACTACGCGATCGGGCTCTCCAGCGCGCGCATCGTCGAAGCGATCCTCCGAGACGAGCACGCGGTGATGCCCGTGAGCACGGTTCTCCGCGACTTCCACGGGATCGACGGCGTCGCCCTGTCCGTGCCGTCCATCGTCAGCGCCGCCGGGGCCGTGCCGATCCGCACGACGGCGTTCTCGGATCGCGAGCTCGACCTGCTGCGGCAGTCCGCCGACGCGCTCACCGCGGTCGCCGCATCCCTGCAGGAGTGACGGCTGGTGGGGCGGCGGTCCGCCCCACCGGGGTTCACCGGCCGTGCGGATCGGTGCGGTTGAGCATCACGACGACGTCGTCGTAGTCGCCGCGCGCCTCGCCGTAGCGGAGGAACTTCACCCGCTCGACCTGGATCTCGGTCGCGTCCGGCTGGGTCTCGATGAGCGTCATGACCTCGTCGATGAACGCGTCCAGCGGCAGAGCGGCCTCGTTCTCCGCATGCCCGGGCATGAGGTCCGTGCGCACGGCGGGCGGTTCGAGCTCCTGCACGGCGACGGTCGTGCCGGTGAGCTGCAGCCGCAGCGACTCGCTGAGCATGTGGATCGCCGCCTTGCTCGCGTTGTACGTGGGCGTGACCTTCAGGGGTGCGAAGGCGAGACCGGAGGAGACGGTCATGATGGTCGCGGCGGGCTGGGCCCGCAGGTGCTCGATGAAGGCGGCGATGAGACGGATCGGGCCGAGGATGTTCGTCGTGACGGTCTCCTCCGCGGTGGACAGGAAGCCGGCCTGCGTGGTCCAGTCCTCCGTGCGCATGATGCCCGCCATCGTGATCAGCACGTTCAGAGTCGGATGCGCGGCGAGGACCGCGGCCGCGGCCTCGCTGATGCTCGCCGGGTCCGCGGTGTCGACGCGGACGGTGTGGAGCGCGGGATGCGCGGCGGTGATCGCGGCCAGCCGGTCCTCTCGGCGTCCGCCGACGATCACGGTGTTGCCGCGCTCCTGCAGTCGGAGGGCCAGCGCCAGGCCGATCCCGCTCGTCGCGCCGGGGATGAAGATGGTGTTTCCGGTGATGTCCATGACCCCAGCCTCGGTGCTGCACCGGCGCCGTTCCAGAGACGGCTGATCGGGGGATCGGCGGTCCCTGGATCCCGTCCCGTGTCCGGGGGATACTGCACGGATGGATCGCGATGCCCTGGCCGACTTCCTCCTGCGCCGTCGGGAGGCGCTCCGTCCCGCCGATGTGGGTCTGCCTGAGGGGCCGCGTCGACGGACGGCGGGACTGCGGCGGGAGGAGGTCGCGCAGCTGGCGACCATGTCGACGGACTACTACACGCGTCTCGAGCAGCGCCGGGGCCCGCATCCGAGCGCCCAGATCCTCGCCGCCCTCGCCCGTGCGCTGCGGCTGTCCTCGGACGAGCGCGACTACCTCTATCGCCTCAGCGGACTCAGCGCTCCCGATCGGGCGGTGATCACCGACTACGTCCGTCCCGGCATCCTCCGCGTGCTCGACCGTCTGCACGACACCCCGGCGTTCGTGGTCTCGGCACTCGACGAGGTGCTGGTGCAGAACGACGCCTCCCGGGCGCTGATCGGGGACGCGAGCGGGCTGACCGGACTCGACCGGAGCGGCATCCATCGCTGGTTCGCGCGACCGGAGGAGGAACGGCGGCGATATCGGGAGGTCGATCACCCCCGGCAGTCACGGGCGCTGGTGGCGGCGTTGCGTGCAGCGTACGGCACCATGGGAGCGCGGTCACGGGCGGGGGAGATCGTGGCGGATCTGTCGGAGCGGAGCCCCGAGTTCGTGCGGCTCTGGGCGGCCCACGAGGTCGCCCGTCGCTTCGAGCAGCACAAGGTGATCGTCCATCCGGAGCTGGGGGAGATCGAGGTGGACTGCCAGGCGCTGTTCACCGAGGACGAGTCGCAGGCGCTCATCGTTCTCACAGCGCAACCCGGGAGCGAGGCCGCCGGGAAGCTGGAGTTCCTGCGCGTGCTCGGCACGCAGAGCGTCTGAGCCCTCGCGCTCAGGACTCCTCGTGCACGGCGGGATCGCCGTCGAACAGGCGCCCGTCCGCGCGTCCGAGTGCGGTGATCGCGGCGACCTCCGCGTCGTCGAGCACGACGGCGGCGGCCGCGAGGTTCGCCGCCTGGTGATCCGCGGACGACGCCTTCGGGATCGCGACCGTCTCCCTGGCCACGTGCCAGGCGAGGACGGTCTGCGCGGTCGTGATGTCGTGAGCGGCGGCCACCTCGCGGACGACGGCCTCGTCGAGGAGGGCCTGCGCACGCCCCAGCGGGCTCCAGGCCTCGGTGAGGATGCCGTGCTCCCGGTGGTAGGCCAGCTGCTCCTCCTGCGGGAAGTACGGGTGCACCTCGATCTGGTTCACGACCGGCCGGACCCCGGTCTCCCGTTCGATGCGCTCGAGATGCTCGGGGAGGAAGTTCGAGACGCCGATCTGGCGGACGACGCCCCGCGCCTGGGCGTCCACGAGCGCCTCCCACGCCTCGACGTACTCGTCCTGGCTCGGGTTCGGCCAGTGGATGAGGTGCAGATCGGTCGCGTCGAGGCCGAGGCGGGAGCGGCTCTCCTCGATGCTGGCGGTCGCCGTCGCGTGGGCATGGTGCCGTCCGGGGAGCTTCGTCGTCACGATGACCTCGGAGCGGGGGACGCCGGAGGCCGCGACGCCGCGCCCGACGGAGCCCTCGTTCTCATAGTTGAACGCCGAGTCCACGAGGCGGTAGCCCGCACGGAGGGCCTGGGCGACCGCGTCGGCTCCGGCGTCGCCGTTCAGCCGGTACGTGCCGAGACCGAGTGCCGGCAAGGCGAAGCCGTTGTGGGCGCGGAAGGTGGGGACAGCGGTCATCGATGCTCCTGGCGTTGGCGTGCTTCCAGCGTAGGGCGAGTTGGCGCCGCACGGCCCTCCGCGCGATGCTGGCAGGCATGATCCTGATCGTCGCGACCTCATGACGGCGTTCTTCCGCTGCCCCTGCGCTTCGGGGGACGCCTTCGCCGCGTGCTGCGGGCCCCTCCTCGACGGCGCTCCTGCCCCGACTGCCGAGCGGCTGATGCGCTCCCGGTACACCGCGTTCGTGCGGGAAGACGGGGCGTACCTGCTCCGCACCTGGTACCCGGACACGCGACCGGAGAGGATCACCTTCGAGCACGACCTGGAGTGGCGACGCCTGCTGATCGTGGACCGCGTGGCGGGCGGCCCCTTCGACACGGAGGGCGTGGTCGAGTTCGAGGCGTTCTGGCGGCAGGGCGGCACGCGCGGATCGCTGCACGAGCGCAGCCGCTTCGTCCGTGAGGACCGGACGTGGTTCTACGTGGACGGCGACATCCGGTGATACAGCGCTCGGCCTGGCAGCGACTAGATTTGAGAGCGTGAACGCCACCCCGGAGAACCAGCGCACCCTGCTCGACATCGCGGACCTCGACCGGCGCATTGCGCAGGCGGAGCGTGCCCGCACGCAGCCGAGCCAGGCGGGCCGGATCGCCGAGCTCGTCGCCATCCGTCAGGAGCAGCTCCGCGAGCTCACCGTCCTGACCGGCGCCAGGGACGACGCCCGCACCGAGCTCTCGCGGCTGGAGTCCGACGTCGCGCTGGCCGAGCAGCGGCGCGACCGCGACGCCCAGCGCCTCGCGGCGGCCACGAACCCGAAGGAGGCGCAGGCTCTGGAGCACGAGCTCGCCAGCCTCGCCAAGCGTCTGAGCGACCTGGAGGATGCGGAGCTCGACGTCATGGGCCGGGTCGAGGAAGCCGACGCCGCCGTGGCCGCGCAGCAGGCGCTGCTGGATGCGACGACCGCGGAGGGGAGTGCCCTCACCGCGCAGGGCAAGGCCGACGTCGCTGCGGCGACCGAGCTCGGCGCCCAGCTGGCCCGCGACCGGGAGGCGGTCGCCGCCACCGTTCCCGCGCCTCTTCTCGCGGAGTACGATCGCCGCGCCGCGAACAGCGCCGGAGCGGCGCTCCTCACCCGCGGGACCTGCGAAGGCTGCCGCATGATGCTCCCCGGCACCGATCTCAACGAGATCCGTCGCGCGCCCGAGGACGAGGTCGTCTCGTGCCCCGAGTGCGGCTGCATCCTCGTGCGCACCGAGGAGTCGGGACTCTCTTCATGAGCGCATCCGGCCTGCACCGCCCGTGACGGCGCCGGCCTCGGGCCCGGAGCGACGCCTCGCGCTGGTCGGCCTCGGTGCGGGGGAGTACGCCGCGATCGAGCTGGACGAACACGACGAGGAGCAGCAGCGCACGCTCCTACCCGGAGCGGAACTCGCCGACTGGGTGGCCGCGGTCGAAGCCGCCGACGCCCCGCGGTGGATCATCCGCAGCGCGGCCGAGATCTACGCGCTGCTCCTGACCGAAGGCGTGAGGATCACACGCAGCCATGATCTCGTGCTCTGCCACGCGATCCTGCGCGACACGGCCATGGTGTCCACGCCGCTGGCACCCGCCGCGGCGTGGGAGCGCCGCGACCCGGTCGACACCACCCCCTCCCTGTTCGAGGTCCTCGACGAGGAGTCCGGTGAGGACGCGATCGCCGCGGCACTCGAGCAGTACCGCGCGCAGCGGACCGTGATGGCGGAGGCGGCGGACGGGCGCCTGACGCTGCTGTGCGCCGCCGAGTCGGCCGGCGGGCTGATCGCGGAGGAGATGCGCGTCGCGGGGCTCCCGTGGGACGCCGGGGTGCACGATGCGATCCTCACCGAGACCTTGGGGGCTCGTCCCGCATCGGGCGGGCTGCCTCGACGGATGGTGGAGCGCGGCGACGAGGTGCGGGCCCTGCTCGACGACCCCACGCTGCACCTGGACAGCCAGCCGAAGCTGCTGCGGGCGCTGCACCGCGTGGGGGTGTCGGTGGAGTCGACGAGCAAGTGGGAGCTGTCCGCGCACGATCACCCCGTGATCGAACCGCTCCTCGCCTACAAGAAGCTGTCTCGACTGCTCAGCGCGAACGGCTGGACCTGGCTGTCGGAGTGGGTGCAGGACGGTCGTTTCCGCCCGGTGTACATCCCCGGGGGCGTCGTGACCGGACGGTGGGCGTCGGCCGGCGGCGGTGCCCTCCAGCTGCCGCGCAACCTCCGCCCAGCGGTACGCGCGGATCCGGGCTGGGCCCTCGTCGTGGCGGACGTCGCCCAGCTCGAGCCGCGGATGCTCGCGGCCATGGCGGCCGACGAGGCGATGGCAGCCGCGGCGCGCGGCGGGGACCTCTACGCGGGGGTCGTCGCGTCGGGTGCCGTCGCGACCCGCGAGGAGGCGAAGTACGCGGTGCTTGGTGCGATGTACGGCGCCACCAGCGGCGACAGCGGGCGACTCGTTCCCCGGCTGCGGAAGGTCTATCCCCGCGCCATGGCGCTCGTCGACGACGCGGCGCGTGTCGGGGAGGACGGCGGCATCGTCTCGACCTGGCTCGGTCGCTCCTCGCCGCGTCCGTCCACGGAGTGGATGCGGCTGCAGGCCGATGCCACGGGCGCCGACGCCGACCCCGCCGTCGTCTCCCTCGCCCGCCGCCGCGCGCGGGAGTGGGGGCGCTTCACCCGGAACTTCGTCGTCCAAGGCACCGCGGCGGAGTGGTCGCTCATCTGGCTCGCCGAGATCCGTCACCGTCTGGCACAGCTCCCCGAGGTCTTCGGTGCCGCCGAGGCATCGGGGCCGTTCGCCCGGGAGCCGCACCTGGCGTTCTTCCTGCACGACGAGGTCATCCTGCACACGCCGCAGGAGCACGCGGAGGCTGCGGCCGAGGCGGTGCGCGATGCCGCTGCCGTCGCCACCACCCGCCTGTTCGGCACCTTCCCGATCGACGTTCCGCTCGACCTGCGCATCGCGGACTCCGCAGAGAAGTGAGGCCCCGTAGACTGGAGGAGCGAATGGGTCGACTGGACGGTCGCGTGGCGGGCAACCGCACCGAGGAACGTCCGGGCTCCACAGGGCAGGGCGGTGGGTAACACCCACCCGGAGTGATCCGCGAGACAGTGCCACAGAGAGCAGACCGCCCCGCGAGGGGTAAGGGTGAAAGGGTGGTGTAAGAGACCACCGGGGGCCGTGGTGACACGGCCCGCCAGGTAAACCTCGCCCGGAGCAAGGTCAGACAGAGGATGATGACGCGGCCCGCCGAGTCCTCGGGTAGACCGCTGGAGCGGCACGGCAACGTGTCGCCGAGAGAGATGGCCGTCGAAGGGGCGAAGAACCCCGGAACAGAACCCGGCGTACAGGTCGGCCCATTCGCCTCGAACGCCGAAGGCCCCGATGACTCCCGTCATCGGGGCCTTCCCCGTTGGGTCGCTGAGCCTGTCGAAGGGTCAGTCGCCGGCGAGCGAGGCTGCGCCGATGATGCCCGAGTTGTTGCGGTGGATCGCCGGGACGATCGGCGTCTTCAGATCGAGCAGGGGAAGGAAGTCGCCCGCGTTCTTCGACACACCGCCCCCGACCACGAACAGGTCGGGGCTGAACAGGAACTCGATGTGCGAGTAGAACGCCTGCAGGCGCTCGGCCCATTCCGCCCAGCTCAGGCCCTCGCGCTCGCGTGCCGAGGTAGCCGCATAGGTCTCGACGGACTCGTACTCGCGGAAGTTCAGGTGGCCGAGCTCCGTGTTCGGCAGCAGCACGCCGTCGTACAGGAACGCGGAGCCGATCCCGGTGCCGAGCGTGGTCAGGAGCGTGAAGCCGAGCACATCGCGGGCGGCTCCGTGGCGTGCCTCCGCGACGCCGGCGGCGTCGGCGTCGTTCACGAAGACGATGTTGCGGCCGAGGCCGTCGCGGAAGAAGCGCTCGGCGTCGAAGTCGATCCACTCCTTCGAGACGTTGGCCGCGGAGAGCGTCTTGCCGCGCTTGACGATCGCGGGGAACGCCACGCCGAGCGGCAGGGTCGACTCATGCACGTCGAGCGTCTTCAGGACGGTCTGCACTGCGACGAGGACGTCTTCCGGTGCCGCACCGGCCGGAGTGGGCACGCGCACCCGATCCGAGGCCATGGTGCCGTGCTCGAGGTCGACGATTCCCGCTTTGATGCCCGTGCCGCCGATGTCGACGCCGATCGCTTTTGCCATGGCCGATAGCTTAGCGACCACGGTGCACGCCAGTAGGATCGATGACATCACCCCAACCGCTCGCGGGAAGAAGGAGCAGCCATGACCGACGGCGATCACAAGTACTGGTACAACTCCGTCACGGGCGAGGTCGAGTTCGGCATGCTGTCGCCGTCCATCGATCGCATCGGTCCGTTCGACACCGAGGCCGAGGCGCGCCGTGCCCCCGAGGTGCTCAAGGAGCGGTCGCGCGCCTGGGCCGAGGAAGAGGCCGCGGAGCAGGGCTGGGACGCGAAGCCGTCCAGTGGCTTCGGTGCGGAGAAGGGCCAGGGCGCAGAGTAGCCATGGACAAGCAGAGGGACTTCGTCCTCCGGACGATCGAGGAGCGCGGCGTCAAGTTCGTGCGCCTGTGGTTCACCGACGTGATCGGCACGCTCAAGTCCGTCGCCATCGCGCCGGCCGAGGTCGAGGGCGCCTTCGCCGAGGGCATCGGGTTCGACGGCTCCGCGATCGAGGGGCTGACCCGCACGTACGAGTCCGATCTGCTCGCCCAGCCCGACCCGACGACCTTCCAGACGCTGCCGTGGCGCGGGGAGATCGACCCGACCGCCCGCATGTTCTGCGATCTCACCACGCCGGACGGACAGCCCGCGGTGGCCGATCCCCGTCACGTACTGAAGCGGACGCTCGCGAAGGCCGCCGATGCGGGCTTCACGTTCTACACGCACCCGGAGATCGAGTTCTACCTGCTCAAGTCGTCGTCGTTCGGTCCTGAGGGACCCGTCCCCGTCGACTCCGCCGGCTACTTCGACAACGTGCCCGGGGGCACGGCGCACGACTTCCGTCGCCGTTCGGTCCGCATGCTGGAAGACCTCGGCATCTCCGTGGAGTTCAGCCACCACGAAGGCGGCCCCGGCCAGAACGAGATCGACCTGCGCTACGCCGACGCCCTCACCACCGCGGACAACGTGATGACCTTCCGCACGGTCATCAAGGAGGTCGCGATCGAGCAGGGCGTGTACGCCACGTTCATGCCGAAGCCGCTCAGCGGCCAGCCCGGCAGCGGCATGCACACGCACATGTCGCTGTTCGAGGGCGATCAGAACGCCTTCTACGAGGAGGGTGCGAAGTACCAGCTCTCCAAGACCGGACGTCACTTCATCGCGGGTCTGCTCAAGCACGCCAACGAGATCTCCGCCGTGACGAACCAGTTCGTGAACTCGTACAAGAGGCTCTGGGGCGGCGACGAGGCGCCGAGCTTCATCACGTGGGGCCACAACAACCGCTCCGCCCTGGTCCGCGTCCCGATGTACAAGCCCAACAAGGGGCAATCGTCGCGCGTCGAGTACCGCGCGCTCGATTCCGCGGCGAACCCCTACCTGGCCTACGCGCTCATGCTCGCCGCCGGTCTCAAGGGCATCGAGGAGGGGTACGAGCTCCCGCCGGAGGCGGAGGACAACGTCTGGGCGCTCAGCGACGCCGAGCGCCGGGCGCTGGGGTATTCCGCGCTTCCTGCCAGCCTCGACCACGCCCTGGAGTACATGGAAGCCTCCGAGCTCGTCGCGGAGACGCTGGGGGAGCAGGTGTTCAACTACGTGCTGCTCAACAAGCGCAAGGAGTGGGAGGCGTACCGCGGCCAGGTCACGCCGCTGGAGCTGAAGAACAACCTCGAGCTCCTCTGAGCGCGGCATGGCTCGCCCCGACGCCTCCGTCTCTCTCTCGGCCCTCGCCCGGCTCGGATTCGCCGAGCTGAGCGAGGCCGCGGCGGCGCTGGCGGAGCTCGAGAGCCTGCTCGGCGTGCCGCGCGCCATGCTGCTCGAGGCGGCCGTCGCCGCGGATCCGGATGCGGCGGTCCGCGGGATGCTGCGGGTCGCTCGACGAGACCCGTCCCCGCTGCGAGCGCTCGTCGGCGACGAGGAGACGCGCCGGCGCGTCTGGCGCGTCTTCGGTGCCTCCGTGGGACTGGCGGAGTTCTTCCTGCGGCATCCCGACGAGCTGGACGTGCTGGCGGCAGCGGTCGACGTGCTCCCCGCGGCGGACGTGTGGCGTGATCGGCTCCTCGCTGCGGTCGGAGCGCAGGACGGGTTCGCCGACTCGGCGGAGGACGGGACGATCGTCGCGCTCCGCGTCGCGTATCGGCGGAACCTCGCGGAGATCGCCGCCTTCGACCTCGGTCACCCGCGCCCCGAAGAAGTCGTCGCCGCGGTCGCCGCTTCCCTCGCGGATCTCGCCGGAGCAGCCCTCGAGGCCTCGCTCGCGATCGCCCGCACCCGCCAGGCGCCGTCCGCCGGTCGCGATGCCGTCGCTGCCACCCAGCTGGCCGTGATCGGCATGGGGAAGGCCGGCGCGCGGGAGCTCAACTACGTCAGCGACGTCGATGTGATCTTCGTCGGCGGCACCACGGACGAGGAGGTGCTGTCCGAGCCGCAGGCGATCGACATCGCCACGCGTCTGGCCAGGGACACCATGCGCCACCTCAGCGCCATCGAGGTCGAGCCGCCGCTCTGGGAGGTCGACGCGGCGCTGCGCCCGGAAGGCAAGCAGGGCGCGCTCGTGCGTTCCCTCGCCTCACACGTCGCGTACTACGACCGGTGGGCGAAGAGCTGGGAGTTCCAGGCTCTGTTGAAGGCTCGTCCGCTGGCCGGGGATCCCGACCTGGGCGCCGCCTACATCGCCGCGGTGCAGCCGCGCGTGTGGTCGAGTGCCGCCAGGGAGGAGTTCGTCGAGAGCGTCCAGCGCATGCGCGAGCGGGTCATGGAGCACATCGACCCGGAGGACGCCCCGTACCAGCTCAAGCTCGGCGCGGGCGGGCTACGCGACATCGAGTTCACGGTGCAGCTCCTGCAGCTCGTCCACGGTCTCACCGACGAGTCGCTGCGCACGCGTGGCACGCTGGAGAGCCTGGACGCCCTGGTCGCCGGCGGCTACATCGGTCGGGCGGATGCGGGCACCTTCGCGGACGACTATCGGGTGCTGCGGCTCATGGAGCACCGTCTGCAGCTGCGCGACCTCAGCCGCACCCACCTCATGCCCGAGACGCCGGCCGGCCTGCGCATCCTGGCGCGCAGCACGAAGCTGGCGGAGACCGGGGAGGGCGTCTGGGCGCGGTGGGAGAGCGTCCGTCGCGAGGTGCGCGACATCCATACCCGCCTCTTCTACCGCCCGCTGCTGAGCGCCGTGGCCGGACTGCCCGAGGAGGAGCGCACCCTCTCCGCGGAGCAGGCTCACGACCGGCTCGCCGCGATCGGGTTCCGCGACCCTGCGGGAGCGCTGCGGCATATCGGCGCGCTGACACGCGGGCTGAGCCGCAAGGCGACGATCCAGCGGCATCTCATGCCCGTCATGGTGCGCTGGTTCGCGGACGGCAGCGACCCCGACTACGGTCTCCTCGCGTTCCGCCGCATCAGCGAACGGCTGGGGGACACCTCGTGGTTCCTGCGCATGCTGCGGGACTCGTCCGGCGCCGCGGAGAGCCTCACCCGACTGCTGTCGTCCTCGCGGTACATCGGCGAGCTGCTGGAGTGGATCCCGGAGTCGGTGGCGTGGCTGGACAGCGCTGAGCGGCTGCGTCCGCGGAGCGCGCAGGCGCTCGACGACGAGGCCCGAGCGATCCAGACGCGCCATGAGACGGTCGCCGATGCGCTGCGAGCCGTGCGGGCCCTGCGGCGTCGCGAGCTCCTGCGCACCGCGATGGCGGCCGTCCTCGACGTCGTCACCATCGAGGAGGTGGCCACCGCGCTCACCGACATCACGGATGCGACGATCCAGGCCGGCCTCCGCGCCGTCCTCCGCGAGGTCGTGCCGCCCGAGGACGCAGCGCTCGACTTCGCGGTCATCGGCATGGGGAGGTTCGGCGGTGCCGAGCTCGGCTTCGGGTCCGATGCCGACGTCTTGTACGTGTACGACGCGAACGGCGTGGACCCGGGCCGAGCAGAGAAGCTCGCGACGAGGATCGTGGCGGGACTCCGTGAACACCTCACCGATCATCGCCTGCCTCTCGACCTCGACGCGGGTCTGCGGCCGGAGGGGCGCAACGGTCCGATCGTGCGGTCGCTCGACGCCTACGCGGCCTACTACCGCCGCTGGTCGCTGTCGTGGGAGGCCCAGGCGCTGCTGCGGGCGCGCGGTGTCGCCGGGAGCACGAAGCTCATCGGGCGGTTCATGGAGCTCGCGGACAGCATCCGGTATCCCGAGACGGTCGACCTCCAGGGTCTCCGGGAGATCAAGCGGATCAAGGCGCGCGTGGAGGGGGAGCGGCTGCCGCAGGGCACGGACCCGCGTCGTCATCTCAAGCTCGGGCCGGGGACACTCAGCGACGTGGAGTGGCTCGTGCAGCTCCTCCAGCTTCAGCACGCGACCGACGTGCCGGGCCTCCGCACGACATCCACGCTGCGGGCGCTGGACGCCACGGTCGAGGCCGGGCTCGTCGAGGAGGACGACGCCGAGCGCTTGCGGGCGGCCTGGCTGCTGTCGAGCCGTCTCCGTTCGGGCATCACCCTGCTCACGGGGCAGACGAGCGACGTCCTGCCTGCCGACCGCCGTCAGCTGGATGCCCTGGCCCGTCTGCTGGGCTATCCGCCCCGGTCGGCGACACCGCTCGAGGAGGACTACCTGGCGGTCACGCGGCGCGCGCGACGGACCTTCGAGCAGCTCTTCTACGGCTAGACGGCCGGTCGAGTTGCACGATCGTCCTCCGTCGCTCAGAGTGAGCGTATGACCTCTCCTCGCATCGGCGTGATCTGGAACCCGACGAAGTCCGACCGGGATGTCCTCGAGGAGGCCGTCACCCTCGCGTTCGGCGAGGAAGCGGATGTGCGCTGGGGGGAGACCACCCCGGACGACCCCGGTCGCGGCGTCGCCGCGAAGGTCGTGGAGGAAGGCTGCGCTCTCGTCATCGCGGTCGGCGGCGACGGCACGATCCGCGCCGTCGCCGAAGCTCTGGTCGGCACCGATGTCGCCCTCGGGATCGTGCCGCAGGGCACCGGCAATCTCCTGGCGCGCAACCTCGGCGTGCCGCTCGAGGGCGTGCTGCCGGCGCTCGAGCACATCCGCGACTCGGAGCCCCACCGCATCGACCTCGGCTGGGTGGAGTTCGACGGCGAGGAGCACGCCTTCTCCGTCATGGTCGGCTTCGGGGTCGATGCGCAGATGCTCGTGGAGACCAACGACGACCTCAAGGATCGCGCCGGCTGGCTCGCGTACGTGGAGGCGATGGGGCGAGCACTCGCCGGTACCGAGATGACGGACATCACGCTGCAGCTTGACGACCACGAGCCGGAGGAGGTGCGCGGGCACACGCTGCTCGTCGGCAACTGCGGCATGCTCCAGGGCGGCATCCGGCTGCTTCCGGACGCCGTTCTCGACGACGGCCTCCTGGACATGCTGCTCATCAGCTCCGACGGCGCGCTGCAGTGGCTCGACACCGTCCGTTCGGTCGTCTGGGACAACGGCATCCGTCGCATGATCGGGAACGTCGATCAGGCGGTCAGCACGGACTCGACCACGCACGTCTCGGCAGAGCGGATCCGCGTACAGCTCGCCGCGCCGCAGATGTTCGAGATCGACGGCGAGGAGGTCGGCGAGATCGACGCCTTCACCGTCCGTGTGCAGCCGGGAGCCGTGCTCGTCCGCTGATCAGGCGACGGTCACCGCGGGCGGCGTCTTCTTCCTGTCCTGATTGGGGAAGACGACCTTCTGCACGATGATGATGATGCTCGCGGCCACCGGAATGGCGACGAGCGCCCCCAGGATCCCGCCGAGCGCGCCGCCGGCCACGGCGGCGATGACGACCAGCGCGCCCGGGACGTCGACGGCCTTGTTCATGATCCGCGGAGAGAGCACGTACGCCTCGATCTGCATGTAGATCAGGTAGTAGATGATCGCGATCAGCGCGGTCGTCGGCGAGACGAACAGGCAGATGAGCGAGATGACGATCGACGCCGAAAGCGTGCCGACGAGCGGGATCATCGAGCCGATGAAGGCGATCAGTGCGAGCAGCGCCGGCACCGGCGCTCCGATGATGGTCAGGAAGATGAGGCTCAGGATGCCGTTGGTGAGCGCGAGACTCGCCTGACCGATGACGTAGCGACCGACGGCACTCGAGACGTCCTCCAGGAGCTCGCTGAACGTGTCGCGCTGGTACGCCGGGACGAACCGGGCAGCCACCCGCTTCATGCTGCGCAGCGACGCCATGAAGTACAGCGTGAGGATGACCACGATCGTGATGCCTGTCAGGCCGCCGGCGATCCCGGCGCCGACGGCGAAGACACCGCCGCCGATGTCGAGGAAGTTGTCCGGGTTCTGCACGAAGCCGAGCACGCCATCCACTGCGTCCTTGATCGTGCCGCCGAACTGTCCGCTGACGTCCTGGAACCAGGCGCTGTTCGTGAAGTCCTTGATCATCTTCGGACCGTCTTTGATCAGGTTCCCGATCTGCTCCACGAGGGTGGGGACGATGGCGAGGATGATCCCGGCGAAGGCGAGGAGGACGCCGATCACGACCACGGCGACCGCCGCCGGGCGGGGGAGCTTGCGCTCGATGAACCGCACGATCGGATCGAGGCCGAGCGCCAGGAAGAGCGCGACGCCGATGTAGACCAGCACGGTGGCGAGCTGGCCGACGATGCCGCCGATCATGAGCGCGACGAGCACCCCGAGGGCACCGAGGAGACCGAACATGAACGGGTTTGCCCTGGCGCCGGCGACCACGCTCGACGGCGACCGTCGCTGTGCGGACACGCTGGGTGCCGGATCCGGCGGTGCGATCAACTTCCTGCGACGCATGGTCCCCTCCCTCTGCCGATACTCGACACTCGATCATCCTCCACGCGGTCCCGTGCGCTGCTCAGCGACACCCGCCGGCTCGGCGGGCGTCAGGTGCGTCGAGTCAGTGGCTGCTGCTGCCCTTGCCGCTGTTGCCGGCGCTGTTGCCCTTGCCGTTGTTGCCGTCGCGGCCGGGGCTCTTGCCTCGGTTCTCCTGCGCCTGCGGTGCGGCGTTCTCGGGCAGGCTCTCCTCGGCGACCGACTCGGTGAGCGGTGCGGTCGGGGCCACCGGGGTGGCGGCCACCGGCTCGACGGCGACGATCTCTGTCGGCTCCGAGTCGACGACGGTGTCCGCGGGAGCCGGCTCGACCGGCACGAGGTCCTCGACGATCCTCGACGCGCCATCGGAGACGGCGCCCGAGCTGGCGAGAGCCTGCTCGCCGTGTCCGAGCAGTGCTGCGGAGCCGGTGGTCACCGCGCCGAGCACGACCACCGCGGCGATGAGGAGAGACTCGCGACGACGGCGCGTACGCCGTGCCGGGAACGCCGCGGGGTGCGCCGAGGCGGCGCGACGGCGGGCGCGAGCCTCGGCGCGCGTCCGGGGGAGGGTGCTTGCGGTCGGCGCGGGAAGCGGCACGGTGAGGTCCGTGGTCGCCTCTTCGGTCGAAGGGCGGTCGATCAGACGGCGCAGTTCGCTCTCGACCTCCAGAGCGTGCGGTCGTGCGTCGGGGTCGATCGCCGTCATCGCGCCGAGCAGCGCGGCCCACTCCGATCCCAGCTCTGCGGGGATCTCCGGCGCGACGTGGAGACGGGCGAGGGCGGATTCGACGCTGACGGTGGGGGCGAAGCCGGGCTTGCCGGTGAGGGCCTCCAACAGGACGAGTCCGAGCGCGTAGATGTCGACCGCGGGACGGATGTCGCCGTTCCGCAGCTGCTCGGGTGCCATGTAGGTCAGCGTCCCGAGGACGATGCCAGGGGTGGTGACACGGGACATGTCGATGGCGCAGGCGATCCCGAAGTCGGCAAGCTTCGCGCTCCAGCGGCCGTTCGTGTCGAGGGGCGGCGTGAGGAGGACATTCGAGGGCTTGATGTCGCGGTGCACGATGCCGGCGCTATGCACGGCGTGGAGTGCGGAGGCGATGTCCGCCCCGATCGTGGCGATCTCGCGCGGAGTGACCGTTGCGCGGGCCATGCGCTTGCTCAGCGTCGGTCCCGGCACGTATTCCATCACGAGGTATTTCGGTCGTCCGGGCTCGAGGTGCGCGTCGAGGAGCGTGACGAGGCCCGGGTGGTTGAGGCCCGCGAGGAGCGCCTTCTCCGAATGCACGCGCTCCACGGACAGCACGGCATCGTCGGACTCGCGGAACATCTTCACCGCGACGGTGCGTTCGAGCGCGATGTCCTCCGCGCGGTACACGGTCGCCATCCCGCCCATGCCGACGGCCTCCGCCAGACGATAGCGGCCGTCCAGAAGCGCGGCGGTGGGCGGGGCTTCCTGGGTGATCACGGCGTCCTCCACTGGCGGGACCGGGTATCCCGACGATGTCTTCACCGTATCCGCGCAGAGAAAACACTGCGTTGGGGTTGACGTGGAGCCCGACACCTGCAACGGCGGATCCACGGGGAGCTGAGAGACTGGACGGATGGCAGGGATTCACCACGTGGAGGTCTGGGTCGCCGACCTCGTGTCGTCGCGAGCGGAGTGGGGGTGGCTGCTCGGTGCGGTGGGTTTCGTCCGCGCCAGCGCGTGGCCCGAGGGCGAGTCCTGGGAGGCGGGTGGCGCGTATGTCACCCTCACGACATCCCCGAACCTCAGCGGCAGTGAACACGATCGTCGCGCCCCTGGCGTGAACCACCTCGCGTTTGCGGCAGGCCCGCCGAGCCGAGTGGACGCGATCATCGCGGCGGCACCCGAGCACGGCTGGCGGCCTTTGTACGCGGAGCGCTACCCGCACGCCGGTGGGCCGGATCACTACGCCGGATGGCTGGAGAACTCCGCGGGGTTCAAGGCCGAGATCGTCGCCGACGAGCCCTGACGCGGGCCATGCCCAAAGCACCCTTACCGCCAGAGGCGGGCGGCGGTGCTGGCGGTCTCCCTGGAGATGGCGTTGGCGGTGATGAGTCGTCGGTTGGCTTCGGCGAGGGCGGCCTTCATACGGCGGATGGCGGTGTCCCAGTCGTGGTGGGCGCGGTCGTATGCCGCCTGCGCCTCACCGGACCATGAGGATCGAAGTCGAGCGGCCTCCGCGTCGAGGGTGTCGAGCTGCTCCTGGAACTGCCGGACGGTGAGGGCGAGACGCGCAACCGTGTCGCTAATGGCGTCGTGGTGGACCGCTATTCTCATCGTTGCTCCGACAGCTCCTGGCTGAGGTCGAGCTCGCGGAGGACGTACGGCTGAGCGACGGCGTCGGTGAGGTAGTACGTGTAGAAAATGACCGCGGCCTCGTCAGCGGTGAACACCTCGTTCGAGAACACGCGCACCGCACGGGTCTGACTGATGGGGATCAGCGTCGTCTCGTCGGCAGGCTCGGGACGCCCTACCGTGTACAGGCGGGTCTCACCGTCAGGCCCTGCCAACCGGACCTCCACGGTCACCTGATCGGCTGAACCCGCCGCCTGCATGAACCCGTCTCCGCCATCTTGCGGAGTGACGATGATGCTCTCGGGGTTCGGGGCTCGCCAGATTACGTAAGTGAACTTTTCTTGCCCGTCGAGGTGCCCGAGCATCATGCGCAGATGATCCGGGATGGGCCGGCGACGGTCGCTGATCCATCCGGTCATCCCTCGCGGGGTTGTCTTCGCGAAGGGCCCATAAAGGGTCAAGGAACGTACCTCACTTCGATCTTCTCCTTGTCGACCCACGGCTTGTTCTCTTGAACGTTGCGTATTTGCCCCCGTAGTCTCGTCCGTCCCCGCCATCGAGTTCGTCCTCGAATTGCCAAACGGTGAGGGCGAGACGCGGGACGGTGTCGTCGATGGCGGCGTGAGGGACCGCAGCTCTCACGGCGCCTCGTCCTCGGTGGGGACGGGGACGCTCATATCGATCTCGCGGAGCGTATAGGGCTGGGCGACTTTGTCGGTGAGGAAGTAGGTATAGAAGATCACCGCGGCTTCGTCTGCTGTGAACACCTCGTTGGGATGCACGGTGGTGGAGTACCGTCCGTCATCCCAGTGGATGACCTCGGTGGGCTCGCCGGACATGTCCGCGCCCGGACGCCCGACGACATACTGATGCGCGGTGCCGTCCGGATCGACATAACGGACCTCGATCGTGAGGGCTTCCGCTGTCCCGGCACACTGAATGTACTCCTCGCTGAAGGGGATGCTGTCCAGAAGGTCCGCGCCCTCCGGGGCGCGCCACAGGCTCCATGCCCATGTTGAGGACCCGTTGAGCTGACGCAGCGAGAACTGGATCTGTTCCTGGTACGGCCGGAAGTAATCGACCAGTGCGCCGCGAGTATCGTCATTGATCTGACGGATATGTGTCGGTTGACTCAATTCACGGTCTCCAGAATTACTCGAGTGATTGTGATTCTCTCCCCATTCAGGGTGGCGGTCGCTGGTCGTTCGGGGCTCACGGTGGCATCGAAGCCACGTTGGGCTGCATCGCGGCTGCCCGTGCCGCCCTTGATCTCGATGCCGGTGTACGTCCCGTCGGCGTTCTCGATGAAGCCATCGTAATAGCGAACTTGGTCTGAGGTCGCTTGGGGATTGTGGTGATACCCCTGGATGGTCGCGCGGATCTTGTTGCGGATAACATCCTTGCCGGTGTCCTCGGCGACACGATCGAGTCCGGTCTTTTCTGTGTCGACCCAGGGGCGTTGGCCGTCGCCGTTGTACTGGCCGAGCACGTTCCGTCCGCCGTGCGTGGGGTGTGGGGCGGGGCGCTCAGGAGGATTCTGAGCGGACTCGTTCGCCCACCTGCCGGCAGCGTGTCCGGCTGCGGTCAGGCCGGCCGCGGCTACGCCGGCGCCAGCCCAGGCCAGACCACCCCCAGGGACGGCGCCGACGCCGGTTACGGCGACCGCTCCGCCGCCGCCCATCATGGCCCCGCCGCCGATGACCAGGGCGGCTCCGCCGAGGAGTTCGTGGATGATGTCCGGGTGCTCCCACAGCGTCTGTGCGGAGACGGCGAGCATGTCCATCGTGGCCTGGAACGGCTGCACGACAGCGAGAGTGAACACCGCCTCGGTGACGGCATGCTGGGCTGCGGTTGCGACCTCAGCCTCGGTGAGCGGCATGCGCGCGGCCTCTGCAGCCTGGTCCAATCGGACTGCGCAGTCCCGGGCGAAGACCTCCAGCGTCGCCCGGGCGTTGAACAGCACCTCTCTGGCCTGTTCATGCGCCGCACCGGACGGGTCGACGAACGGCACCTCCACCTCCGGGTGCCGGAGGCCCCGCCCGACCCGAAGCTCGCGGACGTAAGCGCGGTGCGCGGCCAGTGCCCTGGCGGCCTGCTGCTCGGCCTCGTCCCACAGGGTGATGGCGCGCGCGGCCTCCTCCTGCGCCCACTCCAGCGCATCCGCCCAGGTGAACAGGGCCTGAGCGCCCTCGCGGAGCCCGTCGCCCGCGTTCGACCAGTGCAGCAGCTGACGGTCGAAGCGCGTCAGGTAGGCGTCGTAGGCCTCGCCGGTCCAGGTGCCCTCATCGTCGAGCGTCGCGAGCTGGTCGTGCACCCGTGCCGCAGCCACGCCGTGTGCCTTCCA
Organism: Microbacterium sp. UBA7513; assembly: GCF_002478345.1. NCBI lineage: Bacteria > Bacillati > Actinomycetota > Actinomycetes > Micrococcales > Microbacteriaceae > Microbacterium > Microbacterium sp. UBA7513. The sequence continues at coordinate 13,216 of NZ_DLNJ01000023.1, read as the reverse complement.
TGCCTCGGCCGTCGCCCTGACCTCGCCGGGGGAGCCGGGGATGAGGGCCGTGGCGGATCGGGTCTGCCCGAGCTCCATCACTCTTCCCAGATCATCGCGTCGACCTCGGCCTTCGCGGCATCCGTCCCCTCGTCGAAGACCCGGGCCGTCGTCGCCAAACGCTCGGAGAAGTCGTCGGAGTCCGTCACCCGGGCTGCGAGGCCCGCAGACCAGGCATCGGCGAACCGCTCAGAGGCTGCGACCACCCACTCGTGGCCGGCGCTCGTCGGCGGGGCGAGGTCGGTCGAGCCGACGTCGGCGATGATGCGTCGCGTCTTCGCCGCCCTGCCCGCAACACGTCCGTGTCGACCTCATAGTCCTGCGACATGCCGCCCTCTTCCTGCGAGCCCCCCGGCTGCGGGATCGAGCATAGGTGAAGACAGGGTCAGAAGACAGCGATATGTCTGGATTCGTGAATGAAATCACCTCGAACGAGTACGGAGGGGTAGGGGTGGCGTCATCTCCCGGCCCCGGACGGCGAAAGAGCCCGCCCCCAGATGGGGACGGGCTCTGTCGCGATCCGCGGTCGGCTCAGACTCCGAAGTACAGCTCGTACTCGAACGGGTGCGGGCGCTGAGCGATCGGCAGGATCTCGTTCTCGTACTTGTAGGAGATCCAGGTCTCGATGAGTTCCTCGGTGAACACGCCGCCCTCGAGGAGGAACTGGTGGTCGGCGCGGAGCGCCTCGAGCGAGTCCAGCAGGGAGTTCGGCACCTGCGGGATGTTCTTGGCCTCCTCGGGCGGAAGCTCGTAGAGGTCCTTGTCGACGGGCTCGTGCGGCTCGATGCGGTTCTTGATGCCGTCGAGGCCCGCCATGAGCTGCGCGGCGAAGGCGAGGTACGGGTTGCCCGAGGCGTCGGGGGCGCGGAACTCGATGCGCTTGGCCTTCGGGTTCGAGCCCGTGATCGGGATGCGGATCGCGGCGGAGCGGTTGCCGGCCGAGTAGACCAGGTTGACCGGAGCCTCGAAGCCCTTGACCAGACGGTGGTAGCTGTTCAGCGTCGGGTTGGTGAAGGCGAGCAGTGCCGGCGCGTGCGCCAGGATGCCGCCGATGTACCACCGCGCGATGTCGCTGAGCTGACCGTATCCGGCCTCGTCGTAGAACAGCGGCTTGCCGTCGTTCCACAGCGACTGGTGGGTGTGCATACCCGAGCCGTTGTCGCCGTACAGCGGCTTCGGCATGAAGGTGGCGACCTTGCCCCACTCCTCGGCGGTGTTCTTGACGATGTACTTGAACTTCAGGATGTCGTCGGCCGCGTGCACCATGGTGTCGAAGCGGTAGTTGATCTCCTGCTGGCCGGCCGTGCCCACCTCGTGGTGGGAGCGCTCGAGGATGAAGCCCGCATCGATGAGCTTGAGGGTGATGTCGTCGCGCAGGTCGGCCGTCTTGTCGACCGGGCTGACGGGGAAGTAGCCGCCCTTGTAGGGGGTCTTGTTGGCGAGGTTTCCGCCCTCCTCCTCGCGGCCGGTGTTCCACGCGGCCTCCTCGGAGTCGACCTTGTAGAAGCTCTCGCCGGCGGTCACGGAGTAGCGCACGTCGTCGAAGATGTAGAACTCGGCCTCGGGGGCGAAGAACGCGGTGTCGGCGATGCCGGTGGAGGTGAGGTACTTCTCCGCCTTCTTCGCGACCTGACGCGGGTCCTTCGAGTAGATCTCGCCGGTGCGCGGGTTGTAGATGTCGAAGATCATCACGAGGGTGCTCGCCTCGCGGAAGGGGTCGATGTACGCCGTCGTCACATCGGGGATGAGCTGCATGTCCGACTCGTGGATGCTGGCGAAGCCCCGGATGGAGGAGCCGTCGAACAGCTGTCCGTCCGTGAAGAAGGCCTCGTCGACCGTCGCCGCAGGGATGTTGAAGTGCTGCTGCACACCAGGGAGGTCGGTGAAACGGATGTCAAGGAATTTGACGTCGTTCTCCTTGATGTAGGCCAGTACCTCGGACGAATCTTTGAACATGTACGACTCCTGTGATGCGGATCGATGGCTTCGGGGCCACTTTGCACAGTACGGACGGGGGATTTCTCCACGGTATCCGCTTTGTTTCGTCCGTGTTACAGCGTGAGCAGGATCGGAGGGCATCCACAGCCTCGGTAGGCTGGAGGGGTGACGGATGCTGTGAACACGTACCCCGGTGAGCGACTCGGACTCCCGGAGTCCGGACCGGGGAGCATCGGCCGCCCCGGACGCCGGATCGGCGCCCTCGCGATCGACTGGACGGCAGCCGTCATCCTCTCCGTCGCGTTCTTCCAGTACGACCCGTTCGCCACGCTGCTCATCTTCGGCGTCGTGCAGATCCTCTTCATCCCGACCGCGGGCGGCAGCCCCGGGCACCGCATCCTCGGCATGCGCGTCGTCCGTCTCGACGGCGGATGGATCGGTCTGTGGCGCCCGATCGTGCGCACGCTGCTGCTCCTGATCGTGATCCCGGCCGTGGTGTGGGATCCGGATCAGCGCGGTCTGCACGACAAGGCCGTGGGAACGGTCCTCATCCGCGCCTGACGCTCAGGCGCGGCCGCGGTTGCGCCGGCGTGCCTCACGGGGTGCACGGCCGCCGAGGAAGGAGCGCGCCGGATCCACGACGTAGCCGCGGCGCAGCGCTTCGCGGCCGATCAGCATGCGGAAACCCATCTCGTCCCGGTTGCTCAGGGTCACCTCGGCCATCACCTCGTGGTCAACGAGCCGGATCATCAGCTGCACGACGAGACGCTCCTGCGCGTGCCCGGACGAGCTCCGGACGGCCCGGCGGTCGTGGATGGGGGACTCCACCACGACAGCGTCTTCCTGGCTGTCCTGCCAGGGCTTCACGCGGAAACGCACCCAGGCCTCGCCGTCGCGCTCGAACTCCTGGATGTCGAATGCATGCAGGGACGAGGTGCGGGCGCCGGTGTCGATCTTGGCCTTGATCCAGTCGACGCCGAGATCGGGCAGGCTCACCCACTCGCGCCACCCCGTAAGGGTGTTTGAATGGGTAGACCTACTCACCTGATACATCCTGGCAGGAAATCCCCCGTGAAGATCGCAGTGCTGTCCCGTGCGCCGCAGGCGTACTCCACCCAACGCCTCCGCGCGGCCGCACTGCAGCGTGGCCACAACGTGAAGGTGCTCAACACGCTGCGCTTCGCGATCGATCTGACCTCCGACGAGCCCGACCTGCACTACCGGGGCCGGCAGCTCAGCGACTACGACGCGATCCTGCCCCGCATCGGCAACTCGATCACGTACTTCGGCACCGCCGTGGTACGGCAGTTCGAGCAGATGGACGTCTACACCCCGAACACGGCGAACGGCATCTCCAGCGCGCGCGACAAGCTCCGGGCGAACCAGATCCTTTCCCGGCACAACATCGCGATGCCGCCGACCGCCTTCGTGCGCAACCGCGCCGACGTGCGACCGGCGATCGAGCGCGTCGGCGGCGCTCCCGTGGTGATCAAGCTGCTCGAGGGCACCCAGGGCATCGGCGTCATCCTCGCGCCTCAGGTGAAGGTGGCCGAGGCCATCATCGAGACGCTGCACTCCACCAAGCAGAACGTGCTCATCCAGAAGTTCATCGCCGAGAGCCGGGGGCGCGACATCCGCGCGCTCGTCGTCGGGGACCGCGTGGTCGCGGCGATGCGGCGCTCGGCGGCCGGAGACGAGTTCCGCTCGAACGTGCACCGTGGCGGCTCGGTCGAGGCGATCGAACTCGACCCGGTCTACGAGCGGGCCGCCGTGCGGTCGGCCCAGATCATGGGGCTCCGCGTCGCCGGCGTGGACATGCTGGAGGGTGACGAGGGACCCCTGGTGATGGAGGTCAACTCATCTCCGGGCCTGCAGGGCATCGAGACCGCGACCAAGCTCGACGTCGCGGGCGCCATCATCGACTACATCGCCGGTCAGGTGGCCTTCCCGGAGATCGACGTGCGGCAGCGCCTCACGGTCTCCACCGGATACGGCGTGGCCGAGCTCATGGTCCACGGCGCCGCGGATCTCGTCGGCAAGACGCTGGGAGAGGCGGGCCTGTGGGAACGCGACATCACAGTGCTCACGCTGCACCGCGGGGTGAGCGTGATCCCGAACCCGCGCAAGCACGTGGTCCTCGAACCCGACGACCGCCTGTTCTGCTTCGGCAAGCTCGATGAGATGCGCTCGATGATCCCCGAGCGTCGTCGCCGGCGGGCGAAGGTGCGCCGCCTCCCCAAGCAGCCGCTCTCGGAATGAGAGAAGCGCGGCCGCCCTCGGTGAGGACGGCCGCGCTTCGCGATTCCGGAGAGCGGGTCAGCGCGGACGCTGCGCCCGCACCTTCGTCGGGTCGATCCCCTTCGGGATGGGAAGCGACGACAGCGACTGCGACACCGAGTCGATGCGGCGGATGACGGCCGCCATCGTGGCCTTGTCGATGGCCTTCGGAAGCTTCTTGATGGTCTTCGCGAGGTCTGCGATCGGCACCTCGTCCTCACCGTGCCCGACGTAGAGCACCGTGATCGGCACGCCGTGGGCGACGCGCTGCGCCCGGCTGCGCTCCTCGTTCACCAGTCGCGTGAGGCGTCCGCGGGCGCCCTCGCCGACGACGACGATGCCGCCACGGCCGACCGTCCGGTACACGGCCTCCTGCGTCTTCGGGTTGATGCCCACCGGGGTCTCGGAGGCCTGCCACCGGCGGCCGAGGCTGGTGCTGAGCACGTGACCCGTCGCACCGGGCATGCCGTCGATCTTCGTGTACATGGCCGACGTCGAGAGCCGGGTCATGAGGAAGAGGGCGCCGAGCACACCGAGCATGAGACCGGTGATCGCCCAGAGGACGAGCGTCCACACCTGGAACGGCGGGATCAGGTAGCCGGCCAGGAGACCGAGCAGCACGCCGCCGATGAGGATCGCGGCCTGCGCCCAGGGGAGCCAGGGGTAGGCCTCGCGCGTGAACCGGAAGAGGGACTTGATCTGGGAGAAGAACCCAGGACGCTTCTCGGGTTCGGGAGCACGCTTTGCCATGGAGACCAGCCTACCGAGTCCGAGCGCCTTGCGATGCCGCCGTTCGCGTGCAGCGGAGAGCAGAGGGTGACCGTTCCTGCACAATTCGGACCGCGACCGGATCCCATCCCAGCGGCACCGAACCGGCACGGCGGGTCCGGCGGAAAGGGTGGGATGGACCACATGACACCAGCGCGTGAGACTCCGTTGCAGGAACCGGCTGTGCTCGCACAAGCGCACCGGACGATCCGTCTCCTCGATCCCTCCGAAGGGCCCTTCCTCGGTGCGCTCGTGACCTCACCGGAGGGACCGCTCGTGCGCGCCGACGCCGAGAGCTTCGCCGGCTGGGCGGGCTGGCGGTACGCGGGCTCTCAGCACGTGGCCGCCCCGGTCGACATCGCCCGACGGATGGACGGGCATGACGTGTTGCTTCCCTGGTGCACGGAGCGCCTGGAGTCGTACCTGGACCGACGGCTCCGGACACGGGGCGGGCTGCCGCCCGGGGAGATCGGCACGGTGGTCGTGAGTCTGCTGCGCGGACTGGCGGAGTTGGGCCCGGCGGCTGCTGTCGAGGCGGAGGGAACATGGTGGCTCACCGAGGGCGGCCGGCCGCTCTTCGTGGTCGGGCCCGGCCAGGAGGCGGTGTCTGCCGTCTCCGAGATCATGGGCCGGCTGCGCGCGGAGTGTACGGACAAGATGCTGGCCCGGGCTATCGACCGCGCCCGGGGTCGAATCGGCACGGCCGCGGCACAGCGCAGGGTGCCGCGGCGGCTGCTCGAGGAGGCGGAGAGCGACCTCCTGGAGATGGCGGCGCCGCGACCTTTGGAAGAGGCAGCCGAAGACCGGGCAGCCCCTCCCGCGGAGACGGGTGTTGCCGGGGCGTTGCGGGGCGTCAGGGTCGAGCCGGTTGCCCGTGCGCGGCTGCGGCACCGCCGGGCGCGGGTGGAAAGACCGGGCGGACCGCGCTCGACGCGGATGGCGGCCGACCTTCTCGTTCTGCGCGACCGCCTCGTCGACAGGACGCGAGCCCTCATCGGCCAGCAGGCCGATCGGCCGCGCCGGCCCGCACGGGAGTGGGGGACCGGATCCCGACGGACACGGGTTCTCGCCGTGGCCGGTGCCGGTGCGGTGGTGGTGCTGCTTATCGGCTTGCTGTGGCCGAACGAGCGAGATGATCCGGCGGTCGGGTCCCCGGGGAGCAGGCCCTCCGCCTCGTCTCATCGTGCGGGAGCCGACTCTGAGGACGAAGAGTCGCGGTCGCCGGCTCCCTCGGCGCGCACGACGGTGGCGCCGACGGGCGATGATCCGGTACTCGCCCTGCCGGGGCTCGTGGCGCAGATCGAGGAGTGCGAAGCTCAGGAGGACCGGGTGTGCGGTTCCGCGGTCGCGGCGAGCCCGTCGGAGGTCATCCCGCTCGTGGCCGGAACCGCCGGCGTCCAGGATGCCGCTCTCATCGATCGCTATGGAGACATCGCCGTGCTCGAAGTGCCGTCATCGTCCGCTGTAGAAGACGGGACGGAGGGTGCGATCACTCTTGTTCTCGCGCGTATGGAAGAAAAATGGCTGGTCCGCGACGCATATCGCGTCGCGGACCAGCCGAGATGAGGCGAAGCCGTCGAGTCAGGCGCCGAGCTGACCGCTGAACTGCGCGGCCTCCAGGCGCGCCTTGACAGCGCCGAGGAAGCGGGCTGCGTCGGCGCCGTCGATGATGCGGTGGTCGTACGACAGGGCCAGGTACACATAGGAGCGCACCGCGATCGCGTCCGTGCCGCCGACCTTGACCAGACCAGGGCGCTTGACGACCGTGCCCGTGCCGAGGATCGCCGACTGCGGCAGGAACACGACAGGCGTGTCGAACAGCGCGCCGCGCGAGCCGGTGTTGGTCAGCGTGAACGTGCCGCCCGCGAGCTCATCGGGCTTCAGCTTGTTGTCACGCGTGCGCGCCGCGAGATCGGCGATCTCGTGGGCGATCTCGGCGATGTTCTTCGACGCCGCGTCGCGGAGCACCGGCGTGAGCAGGCCGCGCTCGGTGTCGACCGCGATCGAGACGTTCTCGGAGGCCGGGTAGACGATCTGCTCGCCGTCGACCGTCGCGTTGATGATCGGGAAGGCCTGCAGGGCCTCCGCCGCCGCCAGCGCGAAGAACGGCAGGAAGGAGAGCTTGTCGCCCGTCTTCTCGAGGAAGGACGCCTTGACGCTGTCGCGGTACTCCGCGAGAGCAGTGACGTCGACCTCGACCACAGTGGTGAGCTGAGCGGTCTGCTGCATCGACTCCACCGCGCGCTTGGCGAGGACCTTGCGCAGGCGCGACATCGGCTGAGTGGTCCCACGCAGCGGCGACACCTCGAGCGGTGCCGGAGCGGGCGCCGCGGCAGCTGCCGGTGCGGCCGTCGCCGTCTCGGCGGCCTTGAGGACGTCCTCCTTGCGGATACGGCCTCCGACACCGGTGCCCTTGACCGTGGCAAGGTCGACACCCTGCTGCGCAGCCAGACGGCGGACGAGCGGGGTCACGTATAGGTTGTCGCTCTCGGTCGGCAACGACAGCTTCGGAGCCTCGGCCTGAGCGGGCTGGGCCGGAGCTGCGGGCTGTGCCGGAGCAGCGGGCTGTGCCGGAGCCTCGGCCTGCGGAGCGGGAGCGGCGGGAGCCTCGCCCTGCGGAGCGGGAGCGGCGGGAGCCTCGGCCTGCGGAGCGGGAGCGGCGGGAGCCTCGGCCTGCGGAGCGGGAGCGGCGGGAGCCTCGGGCTGAGCGGCGGGCGCAGCACCGGAACCGACGCGCGCCAGCACGGCGCCGACCTCGACGGTCTCGTCCTCGCCGGCGACGATCTCCTGCAGCACGCCGGCGACCGGCGACGGGATCTCGGTGTCGACCTTGTCGGTGGAGATCTCGAGGAGCGCCTCGTCGACCTCGACCGAGTCGCCGACCTGCTTGAGCCAGCGGGTGACCGTGCCCTCGGTGACGCTCTCGCCGAGCTCAGGGAGCACGATGTCGGTGGCGTCGCCGGACGGAGCCGCAGGGGCGGCCTCAGCGGGAGCGGACTCGGCGGGAGCCTGCTGCTCCGCTGCGGGAGCCGCCTCGGGCTCCGGAGCGGCGGGGGCGGCGGCTTCGGCCGGAGCGGCCTCGGCGGCAGCAGGGGCATCGTCGGCAGGGGCCGCGCCGCTGCCGTCACCGATGCGGGCTAGCAGAGCACCGACCTCGACGGTCTCGTCCTCGGCGACGAGGATCTCCTCGATGACGCCGGTGACGGGGGAGGGGATCTCGGTGTCGACCTTGTCGGTCGAGATCTCGAGCAGGCCCTCGTCCGCCTGGACGGTGTCTCCCACCTGCTTGAGCCAGCGGGTGACCGTACCCTCTGTGACGCTCTCACCGAGAGCGGGGAGGACCACGGATGTGCTCATGACTGAGTCTCCTTCAGAAGTTGTATGACGCTTGTCTAGCTTAGTGACTCGGGCACCGGTTGGTGCTCAGAGGGCGTGCAGGGGCTTTCCGGCCAGCGCGAGGAAGGCTTCTCCGAGGGCCTCGCTCTGGGTCGGGTGGGCGTGGATGAGCGGCGCGATGTCCTCCGGGTGGGCTTCCCACGCGACCGCGAGCTGCCCCTCGGTGATGAGTTCGCCGACGCGGTCGCCGAGGAGATGCACACCGAGGACGGGACCGTCCTTGAGACGGACGACCTTGACGAGGCCGCCCGTGCCGATGATCTCGCTCTTCCCGTTCCCGGCGAGGTTGTACTCGTAGGAGTGGACGGCATCGGCACCGTGCGCGGCGACTGCCGCCTCCTCCGTGAGACCGACGGAGGCGACCTCGGGGCTGGAGTAGGTGACCTTCGGGATCTGCACGTCAGGCACGTTCACGGGGGAGAGGCCCGCGATGCGCTCAGCGACCGCGATCCCCTGCTGGAACCCGCGGTGGGCGAGCTGCAGACCGGGGACGATGTCGCCGACCGCCCACACGCCGGGGACATCGGTCCGGAGGTCGTTGTCGACCGTCACGAACCCGCGGTCCAGGCGCACTCCGGCTTCCTCGAAGCCCAGGTCGGCGGTGGCGGGGCCGCGGCCGACGGCGACGAGGAGGTAGTCGGCGGTGAACTCCGTGCCGTCCTCCAGAGTGAGGGTCACGGACGAGTCGTCCTGGGTGGCTGTCTGGAAGCGCACGCCGAGCGAGTACTGGATGCCACGCCGGCGGAAGGCGCGCTCGAGGCCCTTGCTCATCGCGATGTCCTCGTTCGGGACGAGGTGGGGCAGCGCCTCCACGATCGTCACCTCGGCACCGAAGGAGCGCCACACGCTCGCGAACTCGACGCCGATCACGCCGCCGCCCAGGATGAGCACGCGCTCGGGGATGACGTCCAGGGCGAGTGCCTGCTCGCTGGTCAGGATGCGTCCGCCGATCTCCAGCCCGGGCAGCGAGCGGCTGTAGGAGCCCGTGGCGAGGATCACGTCCGTACCCACGTAGACGTCGTCGCCCACGCTGACGCTCCGGTCTGCGTTCAGGCGGCCGAGCCCGGTGACCGTCGTGATCCCGCGCGCCTTCACGAGCCCCTCGAGGCCTTTGTACTTCTTGGCGACGATGCCCTCGCGGTACGTGCGCACGCCCGCGGGGTCGATCCCGCCGAACGAGGCCGTGACGCCCACGGAGGAGGCGTCACGCACGTGATCCGCCACCTCGGCGGCGTGCAGCAGCGCCTTGGTCGGGATGCACCCGCGGTGGAGGCACGTGCCTCCCACCTTGTCCTTCTCGATCAGTGCGACGGACTTGCCGAGCTCGCTGGCTCGCAGTGCCGCGGCGTACCCGCCGCTGCCGCCGCCCAGGACGACGATGTCGAAGGTGTGGGTTGTCATGGGTGTCATGCCTCCGGGTGGGATGCTGCTTCGGCGAAGGCGATGATCGATCGGACCATCGCCCCCGTGGGGCCCTTCTCGGTGAAGCCGTAGGGGGCGCCCGCGTGTTCACCGGAGCCCGCGATGTCCAGGTGCACCCAGGGGATGCGCGGCGCGTCGTCCTCCTCCGAGGTGCGTCCGACGAAGCGCCGCAGGAAGAGACCGGCGAAGGACGCGCCGCCCATCCGATCTCCCATGTTGGCGTTGATCATGTCGGCGATGGGGGAGTCGAGCGTCTCCTCCATGTAGGCGGGCAGGGGCATGTGCCACGCCGGCTCTCCCGTGCGCGCGGCGGCGGCGAGGAACTCCGCGACCGTCTCGTCGTCGCCGAAGACGCCGGTGTGGCGGTGGCCGAGGGCCGCGACGATCGCGCCGGTCAGGGTCGCGACGTCGATGATGACGTCGGGGTTCTCCCGGCTCGCCGCGACGAGCCCGTCGGCGAGGACGAGGCGCCCCTCGGCGTCGGTGTTCAGCACCTCGACGGTGGTGCCGTCGAGGATGCGGATGACGTCGCCGGGGCGCAGGGCGCGGCCGGACGGCATGTTGTCGGTGATGCAGAGCCAGGCGGTCACGTGCACGGGAAGCCGCAGGGCGGCGATGGCGCGGAGCGCGGCGAGGGAGGTCGCGGCACCCGCCATGTCGAACTTCATGCCGACCATCGACGCGGCCGGCTTCAGGGAGAGCCCACCGGTGTCGAACGTGATCCCCTTGCCGACGAGGGCGATGTGGCGCTGCGCGTCCGCCGGCGCGTAGTCGAGGCGGACGAGGCGCGGCGGACGGTCGGATCCCTGGCCGACGCCGAGGATGCCGCCGAAGCCCTGTTCCGCGAGAGCGGTCTCGTCGAGGATCTCCACGGTGACATCCAGGTCCGCGACGCTGTCGGCGGCGCTCTGCGCGAGCTGCGCGGGGCTCTGCCACTCGGCGGGGACGTTCACGAGGGCTTTGATGAGGGCGACAGCCTCGCCGGTGGCGTGGGCGCGGGCGATCGTCTCGTCGTCGAGCGGGGCGTGGACGACGACCGCCGTCGCCCGCTTCTTCCTGCCGTTCTCGGCGCGGTAGTCGTCGAAGCGGTAGCCGCCGAGAACGGCGCCCTCCGCCGCGGCGCCCGCGTGCTCCTCGAGCCCGGCGGCGAGGCCGAGCGCGACCGTGTCGAACCCGGTCAGGGAGCGGAGCGCCACGCCGGCTGCACTCCGAACGGACGCGTCGTCGACGGTGGAACCGACGCCGACGACGGCGCATGGGAGGGTCGTCAGCTCCGGTGCGTACACCCGAGCGAAGGCACCGGCGGCGCCGGTGAAGCCGATGCCCGCCAGGACATCGGCGAGACCGGGGTGAGCTGCCAGCGACTCGGCCGACTCGGAGAGATCGGGGACGACGAGCACTGCGGCATCGGCAGCGCTTCCGGGGAACTGATCGGTGGTGTGCGAGAGCACGGGAAGCGTCATGCTCTCCATCCTAGGATCTCCGCGCCGGGGTCGTCGGTCCGGCGGCCGGGGTGTGTTCGCTCTCAGCGAGACACGTCAGAGCCCGGCTCCGGGTGCGGCTCGTAGCATGGAGACATGCCCTTCTCCGGAGAGATCCACGAACGCGTCGCGAACGCCCCCGCGGTGCCCCACGGCCTGCCTCTCGTGATGCTGCTCACCGGTTTCACCGACGCCGGCAGTGCGGTGTCTGGGCTCATCGATCACCTGCGGGAGACGACGTCGCCGCAGCCGCTCGCGATCTTCGACAACGATGTGCTCCTCGACTATCGCGCGCGTCGCCCGGTCATCTCGTTCGACCAGGACCACCTCGCCGAGTTCCGCCCGCCCCGCCTCGAGCTCTCCCTCGCCACGGATGCGCTGGGACGCCCGTTTCTGCTGCTCACGGGGTATGAGCCCGACTTCGCCTGGAACGCCTTCGCGGAGACCGTTCTGGATCTTGCTGCGGAGTTCGAGGCCTCGGGACTGCACTGGGTCCACTCGATCGCGATGCCCGTGCCGCACACGCGACCCATCGGGACGACGGTGAGCGGGAACCGGCGCGACCTCGTGGTGTCGCACTCCGTGTGGCGTCCGCGCACGCAGGTCCCGGCGACCGCGGGTCACCTACTCGAGTACCGCTTCGCGGAGCGCGGGGAACGCGTCGTCGGCTTCGTCCTCCTCGTGCCGCACTACCTCGCCGAGACCGAGAACCCGGAAGCGGTCAGTGCCGCGGCGGAGAAGCTCATGGCGTCGACCGGTCTCGTGCTCATGCTGGATGCGGTGCAGGAGCGGCGTGCGGACTACATCGCGCGCGTGGACGAGCAAGTCGCCGCGAACGACGAACTCCAGCAGATGGTGCACAACCTCGAGCGGCGGTACGACGCCTACATGGCCGGTCGTGACCCCGAGGACGACTCGTACGACGAGGGCGGATTCAGTGAACGAGACCTGCCCAGTGCCGATGAACTCGCGGCCGAGCTCGAGCGCTATCTCGCCTCGCGTCCGTCCGGCGACGAGGACAAGCCGGGGCGCGGCTGAATCCGTCCGCACGGATCGGGCGCGAATGCGTCCTCATCGCCATACGTGTGCGATACTAGGAGTCCGACCCGTTGTCAATCAGTGTTTTCGAGCACTGGACTTGACAAGGGTCTTACTAGTGTCCGAAATGTCCCGGGGTCTCCCAGCGGCCCCGTGAAAGGCGAAACGTGACTCCTGCCACGACGAAGAACACGCGGACGAAGAAGGCCGATCAGATCACCGCGGATCCCGAGGTCGAGGACGTCGAAGCGACCGAAGCGGCTCCCGCGCCCAAGCGCGCCGCGGCCAAGCGCGCCCCCGCGAAGAAGAAGAAGGCCGACGACGTCGTCGAAGAGGACGACGCCGCTGCGACCGACGACGCCGCTGGCGACGAGGAGGAGGACGACGCGAAGCCGACCTTCACCGAGCCGCTGCCGACCGGAGCGATCGTCATCTCCTCCAAGGATGACGAAGAGGTCCCGGTCTACTCCACTCAGATCACCGGAGCCACGGCCGACCCGGTCAAGGACTACCTGAAGCAGATCGGAAAGGTCGCGCTGCTGAACGCGGCCGAAGAGGTCGAGCTCGCGATGCGCATCGAGGCGGGTCTCTTCGCGGAGGAGAAGCTCTCCGCGATGTCCCCCGCCGAGAAGACGAGCCAGCTCGGTCTCGACCTGCAGTGGGTCGCCCGTGACGGTCAGCGCGCCAAGAGCCACCTGCTGGGCGCGAACCTGCGACTCGTCGTCTCGCTCGCCAAGCGGTACACCGGCCGCGGGATGCAGTTCCTGGACCTGATCCAGGAGGGCAACCTCGGTCTGATCCGCGCGGTCGAGAAGTTCGACTACACCAAGGGCTTCAAGTTCTCGACCTACGCCACC
>NZ_DLNJ01000018.1:26289-39673 GCF_002478345.1 Microbacterium sp. UBA7513 | reverse complement strand
CCGCCTGAGCTATAGCCCCGTCAACCTCCAGAACTTTACCGGAGTTTCGGCGAAAATCCGAATCGAGAGCGAGGCCCCTCCCCGGGGCCTCGCTCTCGCTCCGTTCACCGACCCGGCTGGATGCTGATGCGGCCCGCGGCGAGAGAGACATCGATCGTGCGCCGCGCACCGGAGGACTCGTCCACGGTGGCGTCGAACGACCCGGCGCTGACGTCCTGCCGGATGCGGTAGTCGACGTCCGGGAGGGTCAGGTTGAGCGACCCGGCGTTCACATCGACGGTGGTCGCGGACGGCCCCTCGCCGGTGAGCTCGACCGTGAGGTCGCCCGCCGCGATCCCGAGGTCCGCCTGCGTCACGCCGTCGAGGAGGACGTCGGCGCGACCGGCGTTCATCTGCACGTCGAACACCTCCGCCGCGCCCGCGATGTCCAGCGATCCCGCATTGACCTGCACCTCCAACGTCCCGAACTCGCCGGACACGTCGAGAGAGCCCGCGTCGAGCGTGAGGTTCGCCCCGAGGTCGGTCCCGCTGAGCTCCTCCGGCAAGGTGAGGACCACGCGCTCCTCCTCGCCGAACCAGTTGCCGAACCACCAGCCGAAGACCGGCTGGGGACTGCGGACGACCATCTGGTCGCCCTCGCGCTCGAAGGTCCAGCCCGTCCCGCGGCCGTTGGCGACCGAGAGCTCGGCCTCGTCGATGTTCGCGAACTCGATGCGGACCATGCTCGCATCCGCGTCGAGGTCGATCGCCGTGAGCCCGTCGACATCGAGCGTCTGGACGGCATCCGCCCGGTTCGACGAGAGGAGGGTACCCGTCGCGGCCACCGCAGCCGTCCCGCCGGCCCCGACGAGAGCGATGCCTCCGACGACGGCGGTGAGGACCAGGATCCCGGTCGCGCCGGACGACCGGCCCGGCTCGGGCGCACCCGGCGCGGGGGACGTCGCCGGCGACGGCGGGGGAGTGAGCGGGGTGTGCCCGCCCTGTGCTCCGGGGTTCTCGGTGGTCATCGTGTGGCTCCTGTCTGGCCGTTCGACGGCGACGTGCCGCCCGTGTTCTCGAGGTGGGCGAGAGCAGCGAGGACGCGGCGGTTGCCCGACTCGCCCTGCTCGAAGCCCAGCTTCTGGAAGATGGAGGTGATGTGCTTCTCGACGCTCGCCTCCGAGAGGAAGAGGAGCCCCGCGATCGCCTGGTTCGACTTCCCCTCCGCGATGAGCGCGAGCACCGTCCGCTCGCGCTCCGTGAGCCGCATCATGCGGTCGTCACGGTTGCGGCGGGTCAGCAGCTGCGCGACGACCTCGGGGTCGAGGACGGTGGCGCCGTCGGCGATCCGCTGCACCGAATCGATGAACTCGGCGACATCCGCCACCCGATCCTTCAGGAGGTAGCCGAGCGGACCGCCCTGCGCGGCGATGAGGTCGGACGCGTAGCGCTCCTCCACGTACTGCGAGAGCACGAGGATGGCGAGCGCCGGGTGCACGGCCCGGAGGTCCAGCGCCGCGCGGATGCCCTCGTCCGTGAACGTCGGCGGGAGCCGCACATCGAGGATGCAGAGGTCCGGGGACGCGGACGCCACAGTGGCTCGGAGATCGGTGGTGTCGGTGAGGGCGGCGACCACCTCGTGACCGGCGTCCTCGAGCAGACGCACAAGCCCCTCGCGCAGGAGGACGGAGTCCTCGCAGATCAGGATGCGCATGGCACGTTCACCTCCAGGCTGGTCGGACCGCCCTGCGGGCTGTCGAGGCGGAAAGTCCCGCCGGCGGCGAGGATCCGGTTGGCGATGCCGTCGAGGCCGCCGCCCGGGAGCACCTGCGCGCCGCCCATGCCGTTGTCCTCGACCCGTGCCCACAGGATGCCCCCCTCGCGGAGGCGGACCGTGACCCGCGCCTCGCTCGCTCGGGAGTGCTTCGCCGCGTTGGTCAGCGACTCGGCGATGGAGAAGTACACCGCCGCCTCCGCCTCCCGCGCCGGCCGCGGAGCCGACGGATCCATCCGCACGTCGAGCTGCACCGGGATGGGGGAGCGGCTGGCGAGCGCGGACAGCGCCGCATCGAGTCCGCGATCATCGAGGACGGACGCGTGGATGCCGCGAGCGAGCTGCCGTAGCTCGGTGATCGCCGCCTTGGTGGAGGTGTGCGCCTCGGAGATCAGGACTTTCGCCGCGGCGGGATCGCTGTCGATCTTCTGCTGGGCGAGCCCGAGAGTCATGCCCACCGAGACGAGTCGGGGCTGGACGCCGTCGTGCAGATCCCGCTCGATGCGGGTGCGCTCGACATCCGCGGCGCGCACGGCTCCCTCCCGCTGGGCGGTGGAGGCCCGCACCCGTTCGGTGAGCTCCGCCTCCCGGGCCCGCGCCACGATGGCCAGGGCCAGGGTCCGCGCCAGGAAGGCGAGGCCGATGATCGCGCCGACCGAGACGACGACACCGAGGATGCCGATGAGCGGGGCCCACGACACCGGGATCTCCGCCCCACCGAACGGCGCCCGGATGGTCTCGGCCGGGGTCAGCGGCGCGAACGCGATGATCGCCGACCACACGAGGGTCCAGAACAGCCGCAGCACGAAGAAGCCGAGAACGGCCGTGATGACGAAGTTCGCGACCGCTCGCCACATCCGACCGTCGATCGACTGCCGGCCGAGGGTACGGAGCCACCCGCCGAACCCGGGGCGCTCACGCGGTCGCAGGCGGAGCGGAACAGTGGGCACCCGGTAGAGGCCGGCGACGCGCTCCACCTCGAACCAGCCGACGCCGAAGAGGGCGTACACCAGTCCCACGAGGAGGAAGACGCCGACGCCGAAGACGATGAGAAGGCCGATCCCCGCTCCGAGGAGCCCGCCGAGCACGCCGATCACGCCGCCGCCGATCACCCCCGCACCCGCCAGGTGCAGGATGGTGAGGGGGAGGCGCAATGGCGGCGAGGCCGCTGCCGCGGAGGCCGGGATCGCAGTCTGTGTGGTCATGGTTCCACGGTAGGGCCGGGCCGCGGCACCGCCCACCGAGGCAACCGGACACTCGCCTTCGGGTTTTCCCTACCGGGTGTGCGGACGAGGAGGATCTGCTTCACTGGGCGCATGACGACGCATGAGAACGAGCCCCACGGTTCGGGCGTGAGTCAGCGCCTCAACTGGCTGCGTGCCGGCGTGCTCGGCGCGAACGACGGGATCGTGTCGGTGGCCTCGCTGGTCGTCGGCGTCGCGGGTGCCACGACGGACAGCGCCGCGCTACTCACCGCTGGCGTCGCGGGTCTCGTCGGCGGCGCGATCTCCATGGCCCTCGGGGAGTACGTCTCGGTGAGCAGTCAGCGCGACAGCGAGCGGGCACTCATCGCCAAGGAGCGCGAAGAGCTGCGGACCATGCCGGCGGAGGAGCTGGCGGAGCTGACCGCGCTCTACCGCCGGCGCGGACTCTCGGAGGAGACGGCTGAGCGGGTGGCGGAGGAGCTCACCGCCCACGACGCCCTCGCCGCACACCTCGAGGTGGAGCTCGGTATCGATCAAAACGATCTGGTCAATCCGTGGCACGCCGCCGCGTCTTCCGCCATCGCGTTCACACTCGGGGCACTCCTCCCGCTCCTCGCGATCCTCCTCCCGCCGCCGGAGGCTCGAGTGCCCGTCACCTTCGTCGCCGTCCTCCTCGCACTCGCGCTCACCGGGACGGTGTCGGCGCGCATCGGCGGTTCGCCCCCGCTCCGCGCCGCGCTCCGGCTGGTGGTCGGTGGAGCGCTGGCGCTGGCCGCGACCTGGCTGATCGGCTCGCTCCTCGGATCCACCGGCGTCGTCTGAGCCCGCACACGCGGAAGGGCGGGTGCCGCAGCACCCGCCCTTCCGTCGACCGTGAGGATCAGTTCGACATGAAGCCGACGAGCAGACCGCCGGTGACCTTCACCGCCAGGTTGTAGATGCCCGCGATCACCGCACCGAGCACCGTGAAGACGATCAGGTTGAGGATCGCCACGACGGCCGCGAATGCCATGACCTGCGGCAGACCCACGAGCTCCGACAGCGGGATGGCGCCGTCGGTGAAGCTGCGCACGAACTCGTCGGCGGTGGACATGATGCCGGTGGCCTGCAGCACGAGGAAGATGAGGAAGAACGACACCATCGTGACGACGGCCAATGCGACCGCTCCCAGGAAGGAGAGCTTCACGGCGGACCAGAAGTCGACGTAGACGAGGCGCAGACGAACCTGCTTACCGCCGGTCTTCCGTGTCGACTTCTTCGCCAGCTTGTCGGCCACTGTGCTCATGCGTCTGTATCCTCGGGTGTCTCAGTCGTCTGGGGGGCCTCGGCATCGGCATCCGGCTCGGTCTCTTCTTCGGTGAGACCACGCTCACCGTTCCGGGCGATGGCGAGGATGCGGTCAGCCTCCGTCGTGCGGGCGAACACCACTCCCATGGTGTCGCGACCCTTGGCGGGGACCTCGGCCACGGCAGAGCGTACCACCTTGCCGCTGGACAGAACCACCAAGACCTCGTCGTCCTCGGACACGATCAGACCGCCCGCGAGAGTGCCCCGATCGTCGTTCAACTTGGCGACCTTGATGCCGTATCCACCGCGTCCCTGGACGCGGTATTCCTCGACGGCGGTGCGCTTGGCGTAGCCCCCGTCGGTGACGACGAACACATACTTGCCTGGTGCGGCGACCGAGGCGGACAGCAGGCTGTCGCCCTCGCGGAACTTCATGCCCTTCACACCGGCGGTGGCGCGACCCATCGGGCGCAGCGCCTCGTCGGTCGCCTGGAACCTCACCGACATGCCCTTGCGGCTGATGAGGAGGATGTCGTCCTCGGCGTTGACGAGGAGAGCGCTGACCAGCTCGTCCTCATCGTTCAGGCGGATGGCGATGACGCCGCCCTGACGGTTGGTGTCGTAGTTGTCGAGACGGGTCTTTTTGACCAGACCGTCGCGCGTGGCGAGGACGAGGTAGTCCGCCACCGCGTAGTCGCGGATGTCGAGGACCTGTGCGATGCTCTCGTCGGGCTGCAGCGCGAGGAGGTTCGCGACGTGCGTGCCCTTCGCGTCGCGCCCGGCCTCCGGCACCTCATACGTCTTCGCGCGGTAGACCCGGCCCTTGTCGGTGAAGAACAGCAGCCAGTGATGGGTCGTGGTGACGAAGAAGTGCTCGACGATGTCGTCGGCGCGCAGCTGGGCGCCCTTGACGCCCTTGCCGCCGCGGTGCTGCGAACGGTAGTTGTCGCTGCGGGTGCGCTTGATGTACCCCTCGCGGGTGACGGTGACGACCATCTCCTCCTCGGCGATGAGGTCTTCCATCGACACATCGCCGTCGAAGCCGTGCAGGATGTGCGTGCGCCGCTCGTCGCCGAACCGGTCGACGATGGCGGTGAGCTCCTCGCGGATGATGGTCCGCTGCCGGCCCTCGTCGGCGAGGATCGCCTTGTAGTCGGCGATGAGCGCTTCGAGCTCGTTCGCCTGGTCGATGATCTTCTGACGCTCCAGCGCGGCGAGGCGACGGAGCTGCATCTGCAGGATGGCATCGGCCTGGATCTCGTCGATGTCGAGGAGCTTCTGCAGACCCTCGTTCGCATCCTGGGTCGTCTGCGACCGGCGGATGAGCGCGATGACCTCGTCGAGCGCGTCGAGCGCCTTCAGATAGCCGCGCAGGATGTGCATGCGCTTCTCGGCCTCGTTCAGGCGGAACTGCGTCCGTCGTACGATGACGTCGATCTGGTGGGCGATCCAGTTCGAGATGAAGCCGTCGATCGCGAGCGTCCGGGGAACGCCGTCGACGATCGCCAGCATGTTCGCGCCGAAGTTCTCCTGCAGCTGCGTGTGCTTGTAGAGGTTGTTCAGCACCACCTTCGCCACGGCATCGCGCTTGAGCACGACGACGAGGCGCTGACCCGTGCGGTCCGAGGACTCGTCGCGGATGTCGGCGATGCCGGTGATCTTGCCGTCGCGCGCGAGGTCGCCGATCTTGACCGCAACGTTGTCGGGGTTCACCTGGTACGGCAGCTCGGTGATGACCAGGCAGGTCCGCCCCTGGATCTCCTCGACGTTGACGACCGCGCGCATCGTGATCGAGCCGCGGCCGGTGCGGTACGCCTCGTGGATGCCCTTCGTGCCGAGGATCTGCGCGCCGGTCGGGAAGTCCGGTCCGGGAATGCGCTGGATCAGCCCGTCGAGCAGCTGCTCGCGGGGGAGGTCCGGGTTGTCCAGCGCCCAGAGCGCGGCATCGGACACCTCGCGGAGGTTGTGCGGCGGGATGTTGGTCGCCATGCCGACCGCGATGCCGACCGAGCCGTTGACGAGGAGGTTCGGGAACCGGGACGGCAGAACCGTCGGCTCCTGGGTCTGGCCGTCGTAGTTGTCGGCGAAGTCGACGGTGTCCTCTTCGATGTCGCGCACCATCTCGAGCGCGAGCGGGGCCATCTTCGTCTCGGTGTACCGCGGTGCCGCCGCGCCCATGTTGCCGGGCGAGCCGAAGTTGCCCTGGCCGAGAGCGAGCGGGTATCGGAGCGACCACGGCTGCACGAGACGGACGAGGGCGTCGTAGATCGCCGAGTCGCCGTGCGGGTGGTACTGACCCATGACCTCGCCGACGACGCGGGCGCACTTGGAGAACGACTTGTCGGGCCGGAATCCGCCGTCGTACATGCCGTAGATCACCCGGCGGTGCACGGGCTTGAGACCGTCGCGGACGTCAGGGAGCGCGCGGCCGACGATGACCGCCATGGCGTAGTCGAGATAGCTGCGCTGCATCTCCGACTGGAGATCGACCTGGTCGATCTTGCCGTGCTCGTGGCCCTCGGTGATGTCGGGGCGTTCTTCGTCAGTCATGTGTCTTTCCTGGTTGGCTGAGCTTGTCGAGGCGTCGGGTCCCCTGGCACACGCTCGAGGACCGCGCGGTGATCAGATGTCGAGGAACCGGACGTCCTTGGCGTTGCGCTGGATGAAGCTCCGACGCGACTCCACGTCCTCGCCCATCAGCACGCTGAAGATCTCGTCCGCGGCGGCGGCGTCCTCGATGGTCACCTGGCGGAGCGTCCGGGTGGTGTGGTCCATCGTGGTCTCCCACAGCTCCTTGGCGTTCATCTCGCCGAGACCCTTGTAGCGCTGGATGCCCGCGTCCTTCGGGATGCGCTTGCCGTTCTCCAGGCCGTAGGCCAGCAGCGCGTCGCGCTCGGCGTCGCTGAACACGTACTCGTGGGCCGCGTTCGACCACTTCAGGCGGTAAAGCGGGGGCATCGCGAGGTACACGAAGCCGGCCTCGATGAGTCCGCGCATGTAGCGGAACAGCAGCGTGAGCAGCAGGGTGGTGATGTGCTGACCGTCGACATCGGCATCGGCCATCAGCACGATCTTGTGGTACCGGGCCTTCTCGATGTCGAACTCCTCGCCGATGCCCGTGCCGAAGGCCTGGATCATCGCCTGGACTTCCTTGTTGCCGAGCGCCTTGTCGAGGCGCGCCCGCTCGACGTTGAGGATCTTGCCGCGCAGGGCGAGGATCGCCTGCGTGTGCGGGTCGCGACCCTGCACCGCCGAGCCGCCGGCCGAGTCTCCCTCCACGAGGAAGATCTCGCTGATCGACGGGTCCTTGCTCGTGCAGTCCTTGAGCTTGTCCGGCATGGCGGCGGACTCGAAGACGCTCTTGCGACGGGCCGTCTCGCGCGCCTTGCGGGCGGCGAGCCGCGCGGTCGCGGCGTCGATCGCCTTGCGGATGACGTTCTTCGCCTGGTTCGGGTTCCGGTCGAACCAATCGCCGAGCTGGTCGCCGACCACCTTCTGCACGAACGCCTTCGCCTCGGTGTTACCGAGCTTCGTCTTGGTCTGCCCCTCGAACTGGGGCTCGCCGAGCTTGATCGAGATGACGGCGGTCAGCCCCTCGCGCACATCGTCGCCGGAGAGGTTGTCGTCCTTCTCCTTGAGGAGGTTGTTCGCACGGGCGTAGCGGTTGACGAGCGTGGTGAGCGCCGCCCGGAAGCCCTCCTCGTGCGTGCCGCCCTCGTGCGTGTTGATCGTGTTCGCGTAGGTGAACACGTTCTCCGTGTAGGACGTGGTCCACTGCATCGCGACCTCGAGGGAGATCTTGCGCGCCGTGTCCTCCGACTCGAAGGCGATGATCTCCTCGTTGACGACCTCGGCGTGGCGCACCTTGTTCAGGTACTCGACGTAGTCGACGAGGCCGCGCTCGTAGAAGAAGACGTCGCTCGGCTGCTTCGTGACCGCCTGGCCGTCTTCCTCGGTCTCGTAGGCCGACTCCGGCCGCTCGTCCGACAGCTCGATGCGCAGTCCCTTGTTGAGGAACGCCATCTGCTGGAACCGGGTGCGGAGCGTGTCGTAGTCGAACTCGACGGTCTCCTGGAAGATCTCCGCGTCCGGCCAGAACGTGATGCTCGTGCCGGTCTGGTCGGTGGCCTCGCCCTTCTCGAGCTTCTGCTGCGGGACGCCGCCGTCGGCGAAGCTGTGCCGCCAGACGAAGCCCTTCTGCTTGACCTCCACGTCGAAACGCGTCGACAGGGCGTTCACGACCGAGGAGCCGACGCCGTGCAGACCGCCGGAGACGGCGTAGGCGCCGCCGCCGAACTTGCCGCCCGCGTGCAGGATCGTGAGCACGACCTCGACGGTCGACTTCGACGGGTCGGACGAGTGCGGGTCGACGGGGATGCCACGACCGTTGTCGACGACGCGCACCCCGCCATCGGCGAGAAGGGTGACGAAGATCGTGTCGGCGTAGCCGGCCAGCGCCTCGTCCACCGAGTTGTCGACGATCTCGTAGACGAGGTGGTGCAGTCCACGTGGCCCGGTCGAGCCGATGTACATGCCGGGGCGCTTGCGCACGGCCTCGAGTCCTTCGAGGATCTGGATCGAGTCGGCGCCGTACTCACCGGGCTGCTGCTTCTTCGGTGCGGGTGCCGCCGATCCTCCGGCCTGTGAGCCCGACGAAGCGTCGTTGTTCGGTTCCGTCTCGTCAGCAGGGGATTCAGGCGTCATCAGAGGGCATTCTCCAGATCGATATCTCGAACTCCCATTCTAGCGGGGTTTCGAGTCGAAATGCCGCTCAACGGCCGCGTGTGGCCCTCTGAGCGTTTCGGACCCCTTGCATGGTGCCCTACCCGTAGGTATCGCGCGGGCCCCGCCCTGGAACGGCTCTGGGACCCCATTTCCACGAGGGGACGTCCGGTCCGATGAAGCGGAGGTTCTCGACTCCCGCTTCCGGATACCGGCGGGAGATCTCGGTGAGGATGGTCGCGCGCATGAACTGGAGGTTCTTCGCCCAGGCCGTGGAATCGCATTTGACAGTGAGCAGCCCGCGTTCGAGCGACACCGGTTCCGAGTGCTTCGCGGTGTCCGCCCCGGCGAGGTCGGCCCACTGGCGGACGAGGTCTTCCCGGGCGAGCGTCGTCTCCCACCCGGACTCGCGGCTGAGGGTGTCGAGGACGGCACCGAGGCTGCCCGGATCGCGTCCAGGGGTGAACGGCGCGTTGTCGTCGTCGACGGTGATCCGTCGTTTGCGCTTCCAGTTCTTGGCGCTCGGCTGGAGTCCCCGCAGTCGAAGGTAGGTGGCGACGGTCTCGGGAGCCTCCGGCGCGGCCGCGCTGTCGGTGAGCACATCAGTCATGACTCGCACCCTCCTCTCCCTGCGATCGGTTCCGTTCGTCGCTGATGGTGCCCGCCGCGATACGGACCACGTGAGCGTGGAGCACGTCGGGGATATCCTCCTCCACCGCCGCGGTGACCACTACCTGCTCGTAGCCTGCGGTGAGGGTGGCGAGTCGCTGGCGCCGATCCGCGTCGAGCTCGGCGAAGACGTCGTCGAGGATGAGCACCGGGTCGCCGGCGGGAGACTCGCTACGCAACAGCTCCGCGGAGGCGAGCCGCAGAGCGAGGGCGACAGACCAGGACTCGCCATGCGAGGCGTAGCCCTTCACGGGGAGGTCGCGGACGCGCAGCACCAGATCGTCGCGATGCGGTCCGGTGAGGGTGAGGCCGCGGTCGAGCTCGTTCGATCGCTTCGCGGCGAGGGAGGCGCGGAACATCTCGGCGATGCGACGGGAGTCCCCGCGCACGTCGTCGACGGGGGCGGAGGCCTCCGTGTCGTCCCGATCGTCGTCGTCCTCCGGATCGCCGCCGGCGACGGACAGCGCCCAGTCCAGCCGCGGCCGGTGATCGGCGCCCGCGATCGCCGCATAGGCATCGGCCACCGGCTGCTGCAGGTCGGCGGCCAACCGCTGCCGCGCGGAGATGATCTCCGATCCGAGGGACACGAGCTTGTCGTCCCAGACGTCCAGGGTGCTCAATGCCTCACCGCGGATGCCGCGCGCCCGTGCCGACTTGAGAAGGGCGTTGCGCTGCTTGAGTACGCGATCGTAGTCGGCCAGTACCGCGGCGAGACGCGGGGTGCGCTGGATGAGGAGCTGGTCGGCGAACCGGCGACGGGCCGACGGGTCGCCCCGGACGATCTGGAGGTCTTCCGGTGCGAACAGCACGACATGCGCATAGCGGGGGAGTTCATTGGTCTTCGACGGGGAGCCGTTGATGCGAGCTTTGTTCGATCCCTGCCGGTTGAGCTGCACCTCGACCAGCACGCGCCGCTCGCCGTGGGAGAGCCGCGCCCGGATGACGGCGAAGTCCTGGCCGTCCCGCACCATTGGAGCGTCGGTGGACACGCGGTGCGACCCGAGCGTCGCGAGGAAGACCACCGCCTCGGCGAGGTTCGTCTTGCCCTGACCGTTCCGCCCGACGAGGACGTTGGGCCCTCGGTGCAGGGCGAGTTCCGCGGTCGCGTAATTGCGGAAATCGACCAGGCTGAGGTGCTCCACAATCACGGAGCCAGCCTACCTTCCGGGTCGGACACTCCCTCGGGGCGAGTGCTCGCGCTCAGCGCAGGAGCAGGTTGGGCTGCAGCAGGTACTTGAACGAGTCCAGGCCGGCCTGGTCGACCGAGGTCTGGCTGGTGATGAGGACCGGGCTGAGCTTGTTGGCGTTGTCGCTGGAGGTGAACGTGACCCGCACGAACTCGCTCTTGACCGCGCCGAGGGCTTCGATGAGGTACTGCGGGTTGAGCCCCAGCGTCACCTCGTCGCCACCGGAGAGGATCGCGTCGACCGACTCGGACGCGCGGGCGTGCTCGCTGCCCGAGGCATCCATGGTGACGCTGTCGGTCGAGAACGTGAAGCGCAGCGGCGCGGCACGGTCGAGCACGAGGGACACACGGCGCACGGCCTCGATGAGGTCGGCGGTGTTGACGACGGCGTAGTGATCGGTCTGCTCCGGGAAGAGGCGGCGGACCGGGGGGAAGTTGCCCTTGATGAGGAGCGAGGTCACGGTCTTGTTGCCGGCGGTGAACGCGATGATCTCGCGGTCCCCGGCCCCCGAGAAGGCGATCTGGATCGTGCCGGCGTGACCGAAGGTCTTCCCGACCTCGACGAGGGTGCGAGCGGGGACGAGTGCGGTGGCCTCGACGGCCTCGCCGTCCCACGGCACATCGCGGAGCGAGACCCGGTACCGGTCGGTGGCGACGAGGCTGAGCGTGTGGCCGGTCACCTCGAGCTGGACACCCGTCAGCACGGGAGTCACATCGTCGCGGGATGCCGCGAAGCCGACCTGCGCGATCGCGGTGCCGAACTCGTCGGCCGGGACGACGCCGGATGATCCGGACACCTCGGGGATCGACGGGTATTCCTCGACCGGCATGGCGGCGAGCGTGAAGCGCGCCGAGCCGCAGGTAACGGCGATCCCGCCGTCATCCTCGACGGCGATCTCGATGGGAGCGTTCGGGAGGCGGCTCGCGATGTCCGAGAGCAGACGGCCGTGGACGAGGATCGTCCCCGGGGTCTCGACGGTCGCCTCGATCGTCGTCCGCGCGGAAGCCTCGTAGTCGAACGCCGAGAGCGTGAGTCCGGAGCCGTCGGCCTCGATCAGGACGCCGGCGAGGATCGGCTGCGGATTGCGCTGGGGGAGCAGCTTGACGACGAAGGACACAGCCTCGCTGAAGACATCGCGGTTGACCTGAAACCTCACGGGTGCTCCCTTGTCGTCGAACATGACGGGTCGTCGTCGGGTCCTGCCAGTGCAGGGAATCCCATGCTAGCCCCACAGTCCTGCGCTTCCCTACGCCGGAGGTCTTGTCATGCCTCGGACGGTTCTCCCCACCGTCTGGTGATCGGATCGCACCCTGAATGACTTAACTCCTTAACGGTGTTAACACCTGTGGATACTGTGGATAAGTCGGTGGAAAGCAAGCGCGAGTAGGGAACTACACACTTGTCACTTGTGGAGACCCTGAGGAATCCGCGGGTGGACGAGGGTCCATCGCGATTCGACCGTCCCGTGGTTATCCACAGGTTTCTCCGATCGACCCACACCTGCGTCGGCGCGTTCCACGGTCATCCACAAGTTATCCACATGTGCATAGACGCATTTATCCGGCGATCAGGGCCCTGTCAAACGCCGAAGGGACGCCGTCCGGTGTCGGATGGCGTCCCTCTCGTGCGCGCAGGCGTCAGCGACGACCGAGCTGCGTGGTGATCTCGGTCACCTGGTTGTAGATGGAGCGACGCTCTTTCATGAGCTCGCTGATCTTCTTGTAGGCATACATGACCGTGGTGTGGTCGCGGTTGCCGAAGAGCTGGCCGATCTTCGGGAGCGAGAGGCTGGTCCGTTCACGACAGAGGTACATGGCGATCTGCCGGGCGGTGGCGATCTGCTGCGAGCGGCTGGAGCCGTACAGATCGTCGACCGTGAGCTTGAAGTACTGTGCGGTCGCCGTGATGATGTCGGTCGGCGAGATGATGTTGTCCTCGGCCGTGTCAATGATGTCCCGCAGGACGGTCTGGGCGAGGGAGATGTCGAGGGCCGAACGGTTCAAGCTCGCGAACGCCGACACCCGGATGAGTGCTCCCTCCAGCTCGCGGATGTTCGAGGACACGACCGTGGCGATGTACTCGAGCACCTCGTCGGGGATGTGGAGAGCCTCGCTCTGCGCCTTCTTCCGCAGGATGGCGATACGCGTCTCGAGATCGGGTGCCTGCACGTCGGTGATGAGGCCCCACTCGAATCGGCTGCGCATGCGGTCCTCGAAGCCCGTGAGGTGCTTCGGCGCGACATCGCTGGTGATCACGACCTGCTTGTTGTGATCGTGCAGCGTGTTGAACGTGTGGAAGAACGCCTCCTGCGTCTCCGCACGCCCCTGGAGGAACTGGATGTCGTCGATGAGGAGGATGTCCACCTCGCGGTACCGGGCTTGGAAGGCGGCGCCGCGGTTGTTGGCGATGGAGTTGATGAAGTCGTTCGTGAACTCCTCGCTGGAGACGTAGCGCACCTTGACCCCGGCGTAGAGGGACTGCGCGTAGTCGCCGATGGCGTGCAGGAGGTGGGTCTTGCCCAGTCCGGAGTCGCCGTAGATGAACAGCGGGTTGTAGGCCTT
>NZ_DLNJ01000018.1:0-26192 GCF_002478345.1 Microbacterium sp. UBA7513 | reverse complement strand
ACCGCGGCCGCGTGGGCGAAGCGGTTGGACTGGCCGATGACGAAGTTGTCGAAGGTGTACTTCGGGTTGAGGCGGGACTCGTGGCGTAGCGCCGTCGGCTGCTCCATCGGCGACTCGGCGCGCACCGGATCCTGCCGACCGTAGTCCGCCACGGCGATCGGAGCGGTGGGCTGATCGGCGAGCTCGTGGTTGACGACCACCCGATACGACGTCACTTCCTCGCCGACATGAGCGAGGGCCTCCATGATGGGCAGGCGCAGACGCTTGTTGATCTGCGCCGCGGTGAGGTCGTTCGGCACCTCCAGGTACAGCGTCGCCGACATCACCCCGGCCGGCACCGCGAGGCTCAGGAAGCCCTGAAGCTGCGGGGTGACCCGATCGTCGGATTCCAGCAGCTCCTGCACCGTGGTCCAGATCGGGACATCGGGCTGGGCTGGTGAGGACATGGTGCTCCGGACGACGGATCGGGAAGGGGAGCGCGGGAGGGGCTGCCCTGTGGATAACTACGGATGCCCACGCTAGTCATCGGCGTCGGGAACGGCAACCTGCCGCAGAGAATCAGGTCGTGTGGCGGTTCGGTCGGTTGCTCGGGGTTGTGGATAGCTCCTGTGTGGAGGGGAGACGGGCGCCGTCAGTCGGCGTCGTATACGCAGCTGACCGTGCCGGAGTCCGAGGTCTCCTCGACGACCAGGTCATCGTTCCAGTAGATCCTGCAACCCACCGTCTGATCCTTGCTGTCGCTCGGGGCCGTGATCGTGATCCAGGTGGACGACTCCGAGGTTGTGTACTGCGCGTTTCCCACAGCCGGCCAGGGAAGCGTCCTGGTCTCGGCGTCGCTGCTGAACGTGGCGGTGACCCCGGACTGAGGTCCTGTCCCCTCGAGGAAGACCTTGTTCTGCGGCGGCGACCAGAGTCCGAGCAGGAAGACGACCAGCAGGACGAGGGCGAGGACGAGCGCGGCGAGGGCAGCTGTTAACCCGAGACCTGCCGTGCGGCGCTCGTCCGAAGGAGCGCGGCGCGCTCGGCGGGCGAGGACGACTCCGCCGATCGCGGCTGCCGCGCCGAGGACGAAGGCGGGGATCAGCCAGGGGTTCTGGAGGGCGTAGTACGGAACGGCGAGGGCGACCAGGAGGATCAGGGAGACAGCGCCGGTGGCGATCGCCGCGGTGGAGAGCGCACCTGATGCTCCGCCGTCACGGGCGGGCTCGGAACCGGAGTCGGAGGAGGGGGTCTGCTGATCGGTCATCTCGGCCTCTCGCTGGCATGGCATCTCGGCTCATCGGCGGTCGGATTAGCATATCGACGGCCGGATGGCGCCCTCGCACGCGGAGCGGCCCGGAACGGCCGTACGGTAGATTTGCCCTGTGCGCCGCCAAGACGTACCCTTAATCGGTTGACTTATGCCTGTATGGCAGTTCCCTATGTCTCCGGTCGAAGTGAATCCGGTGGCAGCATTCCCGGAGTGATCTCATGAGCAAGCGCACCTTCCAGCCCAACAACCGTCGTCGCGCCAAGAAGCACGGCTTCCGTGCCCGCATGCGCACCCGCGCCGGCCGTGCCATCCTCTCGGCACGCCGCGCGAAGGGCCGTACCGAGCTCTCCGCGTAAGCAGCTGTGCTCGCCCGCCCGTTCCGTTTGACCCGCGGGAGCGACTACCGACTGGTCGTTCGACGCGGATCGCGTTGTGGCGGGGCCCGCGTCCTCACCTCGATGCTGGCGACGGGTGAGAGCAGAGCAGCGCGTTTCGGTTTCATCATCAGCAAGCAGGTGGGTACCGCTGTGGTGCGAAACACCGTGCGCCGGCGCCTCAAAGCCGTCTGTGCGGAGGCGCTCCCGCGTGTTCCTCAGGGCACGGATGTCGTCATCCGTGCCCTTCCTGCGTCGGCGACCGCGTCGTACGCGGAACTCCGGAGTGACGTTCACCGCTGTCTGGCGCGGCTCGCGCCCGTCGAGGCCGCATCATGACCGCGTTGCCGGCGTCGTCGGTGGGCACGGGGGAGATGCACGGACGCGACGTGCTCCGAAGCATCCCGCTCCTTCCGCGCAACGCCGTGCTGGCTTTCCTCGCGGGGTACCGCAAGGTGGTCTCGCCGATGTACGGAGACGTGTGTGCGTACTACCCCTCTTGTTCCGCCTACGCTGTAGGTGCGGTGCAGCAGCATGGCGCCGTGCGGGGGGCTCTGCTCTCGGCGTGGCGCATCCTCCGCTGCAATCCCTGGTCTCGCGGAGGCGTCGACGACGTCACACCGCATCGACACTTCCGCTACGACCTGACCGCTCACGGTTTCGTCGTCCCCTCCCGAAAGGACTGATCGGTGGGTCTTGACCTTCTGTTCGCCAGTGCCACCCCCAGCCCGGAACCGGCATCCGGCGGATTCGATCTGCTCGGAACGATCCTGTGGCCGCTGAAGTGGATCGTCGAGCTCATCCTCGTCGCCTGGCATTGGCTGCTGACGGCCGTCGGTCTCCCTGCGGCTTCCGGCATCACCTGGGTCCTCTCGATCGTCGGACTCGTGATCGTGGTCCGCGCGGCGCTCATCCCGCTGTTCGTGAAGCAGATCAAGAGCCAGCGCAAGATGATGGAAATCGCTCCTGAACTGCGAAAAGTCCAGGAGAAGTACCGCGGCAAGAAGGACCAGCTCTCTCGTGAGGCGATGAGCCGCGAGACGATGGCGCTCTATAAGAAGCACGGCACGACGCCGATGTCGAGCTGCCTGCCGCTGCTCGTGCAGATGCCGATCTTCTTCTCGCTCTACAGCGTGCTGAGCGACGTCAGCAAGCACGCGACGCAAGGCATCGGCGGTGTCGGACTGCTGAGTGCCGAGCTCACGCAGGAGTTCTACGACGCGAAGCTCTTCGAGGTGGCCTCGCTGCACGAGACCCTCGGAAACGCGATCGATGCTCAGAACGTCACGGCGATCATCATCCTGGTGACCCTGGTCGTCCTGATGATCGCGTCGCAGTTCTTCACGCAGCTGCAGATCATCTCGAAGAACCTGTCGCCGGAAGCCAAGACCGGCCAGGCCTACCAGATGCAGAAGATCATGCTCTACGTGCTGCCGCTGGGCTTCATCTTCTCCGGTGTCTTCTTCCCGCTCGGCGTCGTCGTGTACTGGTTCATCTCCAACCTCTGGACCATGGGTCAGCAGTTCCTCGTGATCCGCGAGATGCCGACTCCGGGTTCCGAAGCGGCCAAGGCTCGCGAGGAGCGGCTCGCCCGCAAGGGCAAGGCGATCGACTCCTCCGGCAAGGTCGTTCCGATGGCTGCATACGAGGCCGAGCAGCAGCGTCTGCTCGAGGAGGCTGAGAAGGCGAAGGCGGCGGCGCCGAAGCGGCAGCAGCCGGTCGGCAAGAAGCGTGCGAAGAAGAAGGGGAACGCGTCATGAGCGAGGTCGTGACCGGGAGCGCAGAGCCCACTGTGGCGCAGCTCGAGAACGAGGGGGACGTCGCGGCGGACTACCTCGAGGAGCTGCTCGACATCGCCGACATCGACGGTGATCTGAACCTCGACGTCCGTCAGGGTCGTGCCTACGTTTCGGTCGAGGCCGAGGGCGATGGCCTCGCTCTGCTCTCCGCTCCGGACACTGTGCAGGCCCTGCAGGAGCTCACGCGTCTCGCCGTCCAGAACAAGACCGGCTCGTTCTCGCGTCTCATCCTCGACATCGGTGGTTCGCGTGACGCGCGCCGCCGCCAGCTCGTGACCCTGGTCGAGGCTGCAGCGGCCAAGCTCGATGAGGGTTCCTCGCAGGCGTCGCTGCCCGCGATGTCCAGCTACGAGCGCAAGTTGGTGCACGACATCGCTGCGGAGCGCGGGCTCGTCTCCGAATCGTACGGCGAGGGCGCGGACCGTCACACCGTCCTGCGCCGTCACTGACGTACCGAAGGCGAGTGCTGGCGGGTGTCTGAGACGAGCGATTCTGGCGAGAAGACCGTCGAGCAGGAGCCGACGGTCGCCGCCGACCTGTTCGGAGACCGCCTGGAGATCGCTCGGCGGTTTACGGACTCCCTCGCCCGTCAAGGGGAGGAGCGGGGCCTGATCGGACCGCTTGAGTTGCCCCGCTTGTGGACCCGTCACATCCTGAACAGCGCGATCGCCGCACCGCTCTTCCATGGTTCCGTGGCGGACATCGGGTCCGGTGCCGGACTGCCCGGTCTGGTGCTCGCCATCGCACGCCCCGACGTGTCTTGGACACTGGTGGAGCCTATGGAGCGTCGGATCACCTGGTTGACGGAGCAGGTAAACGACCTCGGGCTCTCCAACGTCACCGTTCTCCGGGCGCGTGCGGAGGACGTCCGTGCGAAGGGTGCCTTCGACGTCGTCACGGCTCGTGCGGTGAGCGCACTGCGTACCTTGATCCCGCTGACGGCTCCGCTGGTGCGCGATGGTGGTGAACTCGCCCTCTTGAAGGGCATGAACGCCGCCAATGAGATCGAGGCGGCGCGGAAGCAGATCGCGAAGTTCAAGCTCTCCGACGTTCGCGTCGAAGTTCTGGGTGAAGGACTGCTCCCGGAGACGACTCGGGTCGTCCGCGCCCGCGTACGCTGAGACGTGCACGTTTCACGTGAAACGCTCCGACCAAGGCTCGGTGCCGCCCTCGCGAGCGAAGCTCCTGGCTTCATCCTGAGGTGAACCGCGTGTCCGACCCTCTGAGTAGCGGCTAGGGCCGACGTGGAGCGCCCTTCCTCAGGGGGCGGTATAAGCCCCAGTCGGCGCCACGATGCTCCCCATCCTCGCTGCCGACGTGGTGGAACGGGGATGACAGGCCCGTGAGGTCCTCCTGGCTGTGCCTGACTCCGTCCGGACGTCTCGCTCACACGGGTGTTTCACGTGAAACGTGAGTCGTCGTCGGTATCCGGTAGTGGACGTGTCTTCGGCGGGAGGCTGTGCGCACGATCGATAGACAGGGGCCAGGACCGCTCACTCCCGCGAGCTGGGTGCACGGAGAAACGCGCTGAACGTTTGTTGACCTACGGGGCGAGCTAAGGGGTGGGGGAGCGGAGGGCCCTCTTGGGGCTGGGCGCGTCGGTCGCCGCGGCTTCGCCATGTCGCGCCTCCGAGCCTCCAACGCGGTTGTTTCACGTGAAACGGCGAGGCGACGACAAGAGGAGAAGTGGTCCCGGCGGTACACGGCCGCACGTGGGACTCGCCGTGACGGCGGTCGCGAGGCATACTCTGCTTCGCGATCACCTCGGTACGACGGAGGTGAGGACCCTTTGCCTTATGGACAAGGCGCGGGACGCGTGTGCCTGAGGGCGCTGACCACGTTCCGTCAGCCGCGGATGCAGGCGCTGACAGCAGCCCCGTCCGCCTGCGAGGTTGTCCCGGGCCTCTTTCGGTCGATGCGCGGGTGGTTGGAGTGCTGTCCGCACGGCGTTCCCGCCTCTGGCGCACTGCGGTAGCTCTGTGTTGACACTGCTGTCGGCGGTCTGGACATGGGCGTCCCACCGTCTGACGAGCTGGGTTGTCGAAACGCGGCGCGACCATCGCTGTGCAGTATCGCGAGAGCACGTGGTCGCGCCAGCTGAATCGCTGTGGCCAGTCGAGCTTCGAACATACGGGGAGCGATACGGCGCGGGCGTTTCACGTGAAACGGTCTACCGCGTCGTGCCTGAGGTCGTGCACGCTGATTGTGCTCAGAGACGAGAGAGGAGGGGCATCGGGGCGCCGGGTACATGGTTGTTCGTTGCCACAGGCCAGCGCACTTCATGTTTGCACTCCGGGCGAGAGCAGACAACACGAGAGATGACGTTGGGGAAGGGTACCGGCCGGCTCGAAGGTCGACGCCCGGGGTGGGCCGTCCGCGGACCGTCCGCACGGCTACCGTAGGGAGTCGGCAGCTCTGATGCGGGTGGCGAAGGGGCCGCGAAGTACGTCCGGGTCCCTGGAACCGACTGGGTGCGCGCTGCTCCCATCAGAACCCACGGTGGAGCGCGTCACTCGGAGTGCAGCGGATGGGAGGAGATGTCCCGACGAAGGGAGCGCGACGGGAAGGGCCCGCCATCGAGCGCACAGAAGGGCGACTGATGAGAGAGCGGCCATCATCGCTGCGAATCAGAGTGCTCTCTGAGCCGGTGCGCGTGGCGGAGCCAGGTAACTGGTTCGTACTTGGTCGCACGTTTCACGTGAAACCAATGCCTCCCGGCTCCGACAGCCTGGTTACCGGCGCCCGTCTCTCAGGGGGAGGAGACGAGAGACCGCATCGCGGATGTAATCCGAGGTCGGTCGCTGCGATTAGAGTGGAACGCGGCCCCGAAAGGAGTGGATGTTTCACGTGAAACAGTCCGAGAAGGCACCATCGAACGAATCGTTCGGGATGGACACCCCGCTCGCGCGGGAGATCGCGGATCTCTCCGCCCGGCGCCGCGCGCTGGAAGGGGTCTCCGTCAAGTTCAGTGGCGACACCCGCATCCTGACGGTGTCGAATCAGAAGGGTGGCGTGGGTAAGACCACCAGCGCCGTGAACATCGCATCCGCGCTGGCAGGTCTGGGAGCGAAGGTCCTCGTCATCGACCTCGATCCGCAGGGGAACGCCTCCACTGCCCTCGGGGTGCCGCACAACGCCGACACCCCGAGTGTCTACGACGTCCTCATCGACGAGTTCCCCCTGGCGGAGATCGTTCAGCCCAGCCCCGAGAGTCCGAACCTCTTCTGTGCGCCGAGCACCATCCACCTCGCCGGCGCTGAGATCGAGCTCGTCGCGCAGGTCGCGCGGGAGCACCGCCTGCGCCGCGCTCTGGAGGACTACCTCGCAGACCATCCCGTGGACTTCGTCATCATCGACTGCCCTCCTTCCCTCGGGCTGCTCACGATCAACGCCTTCACCGCCGCGAACGAGGTGTTCATCCCGATCCAGTGCGAGTATTACGCTCTCGAGGGCCTGAGCCAGCTACTCGGTAGCATCCAGATGATCCAGAAGCACCTCAACCCGGGTCTGCATCTGTCGACGATCCTCCTCACGATGTTCGACGGACGGACGCGGCTGGCCCAGCAGGTGGCGGAAGAGGTGCGGTCCCACTTCCCCTCGCAGGTGCTGGACACCGTGATTCCGCGCTCCGTCCGTGTGTCGGAAGCCCCCAGTTTCGGCCAGACGGTCATCGCCTACGACGGTCAGTCCGCCGGGGCGATCGCGTACCGCGAGGCCGCCGTCGAGATCGCGTCGAGACAGACGCAGAGCAAGGAGAAATAATGGCGAAGCGCACTGGACTCGGCCGCGGCATCGGCGCCCTCATCCCGACAGCGGACCAGACGGAACGTCCCGTCGACGTGTTCTTCCCCGGCGCGAAGATCGCTCCGACCCCCGAGGCTCCCTCCACGAGCGCCGACGCCGCGCCTGCGCCCGAACTCGAGGCGGTTCCTGGGATCCATCTGATCCAGGTCGACCCGCAGGCGATCGTCCCCAACCCTCGCCAGCCACGCACGCACTTCAACCCGGAGGACCTCGCGGAGCTCGTCCACAGCGTCCGTGAGTTCGGCGTGCTGCAGCCGGTGGTCGTCCGGAAGAACAACGACGGCGAGTACGAGCTCATCATGGGGGAGCGGCGCACGCGCGCCGCCCGCGAGGCCGGACTCGAGGCGATCCCGGCCATCGTCCGTGACACAGCCGACGAGGATCTCCTGCGGGACGCGCTGCTGGAGAACCTCCACCGCTCGGAGCTGAATCCCCTCGAAGAGGCGTCGGCCTACCAGCAGCTCCTGGATGATTTCGGCATCACCCAGGAGGAGCTGGCCACGCGTATCGGTCGCTCCCGTCCGCAGATCAGCAACACCATCCGCCTGCTCAAGCTCCCGGTCCCGGTGCAGCAGCGGGTGGCCGCCGGCGTGCTGACCGCCGGGCACGCCCGCGCCATCCTCAGCGTGGAGTCTGCGGAGGCGATGCAGCGTCTCGCGGACAAGGTCGTCAACGAGGATCTGTCCGTTCGCGCGACGGAAGAAGCCGCCAAGGCGCAGCCGTCGGCGGGCAAGACCCCGAAGCCGACACCTGGTGCGCGTCGGGCGTACCTGGACGAGGTCGCCGGCAAGCTCGGCGACCGCCTCAACACCCGGGTCCGGATCTCACTGGGTGCGCGGAAAGGCCAGGTCACGATCGATTTCGCATCGATCCAGGACCTGAACCGCATTCTCGAGGAGCTCGGTGAAGAAGGGTACGGCTCCGCGCGGTGACCGCGCCCCTGGTCGGGGCTGGCATAGACTCGCGTCATCTTGACGATGCGAGGGGGATGTCATGTCCAGACCAGCTGATCCAGCGACCATCAAGCGTCGCGTGATCGCCGTCAGTATCGCGGCGGCCCTGGGTGGTTTCCTCTTCGGATTCGACACCGCGGTGATCAACGGCGCCGTCGACGCTCTGGCCGGAGACGTCTCCGGATTCGATCTCGGCACCGGCCTCAAGGGCTTCGCGGTGTCGTCGGCCTTGATCGGCTGCGCTGTGGGTGCCTGGTTCGCCGGGCCCGTCTCGAACAAGTTCGGCCGCATCCCGGTGATGGTGGCCGCCGCCGCCATGTTCTTCGTCTCGGCGATCGGCTCCGGCCTCGCCTTCAGCGTCGTCGACCTCATCATCTGGCGAGTCATCGGCGGCCTCGGCGTCGGTGCGGCGTCGGTGATCGCACCCGCATACATCGCAGAGGTGTCGCCGGCAGCGATTCGCGGCCGTCTCGGCTCGCTGCAACAGCTCGCGATCGTCCTCGGCATCTTCGCCGCACTGTTGTCCGATGCCCTGCTGGCCGGCATCGCGGGAGAGGCGGACCAGCCGCTCTGGGGTCTGACCGCGTGGCGATGGATGTTCATGGTCGCGGCCATCCCCGCGCTCGTCTACGGACTGATGTCGCTCCGGCTGCCGGAATCCCCGCGCTACCTGGTGCGCAAGGGCGAGGTAAAGCGCGCTGCGGAAGTGCTCCAGACCGTCACGGGGACGATCGACACCGAGGCGAAGATCAAGGAGATCACGGGGACGATCGACACAGAGCGCTCCGAGTCGCTGCGGGATCTGCGGGGGAGCCGGCTGGGACTCAAGCCGATCGTCTGGGTCGGCATCCTGCTGTCGGTGTTCCAGCAGTTCGTCGGCATCAACGTCATCTTCTACTACTCCACGACGCTGTGGCAGTCGGTGGGCTTCGACGAGTCCAGCGCCCTCCTCACCTCCGTCATCACCTCTGTCACGAACATCGTCGTCACGATCGTCGCGATCCTCCTCGTCGACCGCATCGGGCGTCGGATCATGCTGCTCGTCGGCTCGGTCGGCATGACGGTGACTCTCGGGCTGATGGCGCTCGCCTTCTCATTCGGCACGCTCGACGCCTCCGGAACCGCGACTCTCCCCGACCCCTGGGCCACCGTCGCCCTCATCTGCGCCAACGGCTTCGTCGTGTTCTTCGGTGCGAGCTGGGGTCCGCTGGTATGGGTGCTCCTGGGCGAGATCTTCCCGAACTCGATCCGTGCCGGTGCCCTGGCCGTGGCCGCCGCGGCGCAGTGGGTGGCGAACTTCTTCATCTCGACGACGTTCCCCGCGTTCGCCGAGATCGGCCTCACGTTCGCCTACGGCTTCTACGCGTTCTTCGCGCTGCTGTCGTTCTTCTTCGTGTTCTTCAAGGTGCCGGAGACCAAGGGCCGCGAGCTCGAGGACATGAGCGAGGATGCGAAGGTGGAGCGCCGACCCCGTCGCGCACGCGCGTAGGCTGGAGGGATGACCGAGTCCGTCCCCCGTCGCGCCAGCCTGGAAGTGCTGCGCGCCGAGGCGTCGGACGAACTCGCCGTCCTCGTGCAGGAGCGCCTGCTCGGCGGCGAGGACCCCTGGGAGTTCATGGAGGAGCTGCCCAGCGTCGACGAGCTCGTCGTCTACCTGCTCCGCGCCGACAACATCACGGCAAACGACGGTGTGCGTCCGAACGCCGCGCGACACTACCGCGTGCTGCGACAGATCGCCCTCGAGTACCCGGAACTCACACCGGCCGTGTGGGGGCTCCTGGACGAGAAGCAGCGCCATCGTCGCTGGGATCCCCGCATCGCGGACGCCTCCTGACGACCGATGCTCCTCGTGCCTTCTGACCCGTCCTGGCCGCTGCGGTTCGAGGAGTTCGCGACAAGGATCCGCGCCGCCGGGGAGGACGGGTGGATCATCGAGCACATCGGCTCGACCGCGATTCCCGGGATGAGCGCGAAACCGGTCATCGACCTCGCGGTGCGCGTGGAGACGCGGGAGCGGCTCGACGCTCGTCTGCCCGAGCTGGAGGCCGCCGGATGGTGCGTCGGATATGAGCAGGTCAAGCACGACGCTGCGCGGGCGGCAGCGGACGGGGTGTCCTCCTACAACGCGGGAAAGACCGCCGTCATCCAGGAGATCGTGAACAGCGCCCGGGCCGCGCGCGGTCTCGAGCCCGTGGACGTGTACGACAAGCGCTGACCAGTACGGGCGGCCCGGAGGATGCGACAAGGGCCGCACCCGGAGGTGCGGCCCTTGTCGCGGTCGTGGGGGATCAGCCGAGGAAAGCGGCCAGATCCTGCTCGAGGGCGAACTTCGGCTTGGCGCCGATGATCGTCGTCTTGACCTCTCCGCCCTGGAAGACCTTCATCGCCGGGATCGACGTGATCTGGTACTTCATGGCCAGCTCCGGGTTCTCGTCCACGTTGAGCTTGAGGATGGTGATCTTGTCGGGGTTGTCGGACTGGATCTCGTCCAGCACCGGCGCGACCATACGACACGGACCGCACCACTCGGCCCAGAAGTCCACCAGCACGGGACCATCGGCCTGCAGCACGTCCTGCTCCCAGGTCGCCTGGCTCGTTGCCTTTGCACTCATCAGAGTTCTCCTTGTTCGAGGTTCGCCTGTTGCAACAACGGGCGAGGGAAAAGTGTTCCCGGCCGTGGTCAGGCCGTGATGACCTCGGCCGCCTCGGCCGCGGGGACCTCGACGGAGGAGTCCTCCAGGTCGGCGAGGAAGTGCTCGGCGTCGAGGGCCGCGATCGTGCCCGTTCCGGCGGCGGTGATGGCCTGGCGGTAGGTGGGGTCGATCACGTCGCCGGCGGCGAAGACACCGGGAACCGACGTGCGCGAGGAGCGACCGTCGACCCAGATCGTCCCCTCGGGCGTGAGCTCGAGCTTCTCGTGGACGAGGTGGGTGCGCGGGTCGTTGCCGATGGCGATGAACAGGCCGTCGAGGGGCAGGTCGCGCAGCGAGCCGTCCTCCGTGGAACGCAGCTGCACGCCCGAGACGGCGTTGTCGCCGAGGATCTCCACGACCTCGCTGTTCCACACGAATTCGATCTTCTCGTTCGCGAACGCCCGCTCCTGCATGATCTTCGAGGCGCGGAGGGAGTCCTTGCGGTGGATGACGTACACCTTGTCCGCGAAGCGCGTGAGGAAGGTGGCCTCCTCCATCGCCGAGTCGCCGCCGCCGACCACCGCGATGGTCTTCTGACGGAAGAAGAAGCCGTCGCAGGTGGCGCACCAGGAGACGCCGAAGCCGGAGAGGCGCTCCTCGCCCTCGATGCCGAGCTTGCGGTAGGCGGAACCCGTCGCGTAGATGATGGTCTTCGCCTCGTGGGTCGCGCCCGAACCGAGGGTGACCTTCTTGACGGGGCCGGCGACGTCGAGCTCGGTGACGTCGTCGTAGAGCACCTCGGTGCCGAACTTCTCGGCCTGCTCCTGGAACTTCGCCATGAGCTCGGGGCCCTGGATGCCCTCCGGGAAGCCGGGGTAGTTCTCCACCTCGGTCGTGTTCATGAGCTCTCCGCCGACCTCGACGGAGCTCGCGATGAGCAGCGGCTCCAGGTTCGCGCGCGCCGCGTAGATGGCAGCCGTGAATCCGGCGGGGCCGGAGCCGATGATGATGACCTGACGCATGTGATCTCCGTTAGAAAGGCGGTGCCGTCGAAAGACGTCCGACTGCTTCAACCCATGGTAACCGCGGGGCATTCCCGCGTCAGCGGCCGGGCAGGAAGCGGCGGACGAGCCCGCCGGCGGCCTTCAGCTCCGGGGCGCGGAAGACCGCGAGGATCGCGACGTACACGAGCACGACGACGAGGCCGATGACGGCCGTCGCCAGGGTGCCGGGAATGACTCCGGACGTCGCCCATCCCGTCGTCCCGCCGAGGAGGAGGAACGTGCCCCAGCCGGCGAGACCGGCCGGGATCGCGGCGATCGCGAAGAGCGCCAGGGCACGCATCCACGAGAGGACGCCCAGCCCACCGATCTTGCGGTGCAGCAGCCAGGTCGCCACGATCGTCTGCAGCGTGCTGGCGATCGACTGGCCCAGAGCCACGGCGGCAGCCAGCTGAGACAGGGCGATGATCTCCGCGGACAGGAGCCCCGCCGCGCCCAGTGCGGTCACGACGATCAACGTGCACTGGAAGATCGTGAACCAGAAGGGGGTGCGGGTGTCGTCGTAAGCGTAGAAGGTCCGCTGGACGATGAACAGGATCGTGAGCGGGATGAGGCTGATCAGATAGCACAGGAGGACGATGGCGGCTCCCTCGGCATCCGAAGGGCTCTCGGTGAAGACACGCGATGCGGGGATCGCCGCGGCCGCGACCGCGGCGACGGCGGCGACGATGAAGAACAGTAGCGTGCGGACGCTGCGCGAGATGTCTCCGCGGACCTCGTCGTCGCGACCTGCGGCCGCGTGCTCGCTGATCTGCGTGAAGTACGGGGTCCCGATCGACAGCACGATGACCGAGTACGGCAGCATGAAGATGAGCCAGGCGTTGGCCGTCACGGCGAGCGACGCCCCCGACTCCGACGCGTTGCTGACGATGTTCCCCTGGAGCACACCCGCGGACAGCGAGGCCAGGGCCATCAGGAAGGTCCACCCCGCGAGTTTGCCCACGTTGCCGAGGCCGACGCCCCGCCAGTGGAAGTCGGGACGCAGGGACAGCCCGGTCCGCCTCCAGAACAGCAGCAGGATGAGCGCCTGCACGGCGATGCCGAGGGTCGCCGTGCCGCCGAGCATCGCGATCATCTCCGGCGTCCAGTCGGCGGAGTTCCGGGAGACCGGGGAGAAGGCCCATCCCAGGATCAGGAACCCGATGATGGAGACGATGTTGTTGACGACGGGCGCCCAGGTGAAGGGACCGAAGATCCGCCGCGCGTTCAGGGCTTCGCCCAGCAGGGCGTACAGACCATAGAACAGGATCTGCGGGAGACACCAGTACGCGAGCGCGGTCGCGAGCGCCTGGGTGGTCGAGGACAGGCCCCCGGCGACGATCTGCACGAGCCACGGGGCGGCGATCGTGGCGATCGCCGTGACAGCCACCAGCACGACCGTGCCGAGGGTGAAGAGCTTCGAGATGAAGGCATTGCCCCCGTCGGCGTCTGCGGTGGCCTTGACGATCTGCGGCACGATGACCGCGGTGAGGATGCCGACGGAGATGAGGGAGAAGACGCTGTTCGGGAGAGTGTTCGCCGCGGCGAACGCGTCGGCGGGCCCCGAGTTGAACGACCCGATCACCGCCACGAGGACGATGCTGCGCAGCAGCCCGGTCACGCGCGACACCATGGTGCCGGCGCCGATGATGGCGCTGGCGCGCCCGAGACTACTCACGCGACTCCTTCGTCGGCGGGGCATCCGGACCGTCGTGGTGCTCCTGCACGGCCGCCTCCGCCTCCTTCTCCTCGATCAGTTCCTCGACGGCGGCCTCGACGGCCTGCTCCTCGATCGCCTCTCGGCGCTTCCGACGCACGGTGCGCACCACCCCGAGAGCGATGAGGAGCACGGCGAGTCCGCCGAAGACGACGAGGCCGATGGTCTCCCACTCCGCGCGCACCGCGACGCGGATGGTCTGCTCGGACTGGATCGGCACCCCGGTCGGGCTGGTGAGGCTGAGGCGCAGATCGAGCTCGCCGCTGCCGACTCGGGCCGACACCGGCACCTTCGCCCTCGTGGTCGAGTTCGCCTGCACGGCGACGTCGATCACGGGCGTCACCTCGAGGCGCGGATCGGTGGGGGCGGCGTACAGCCGCACCGTCACCGGCCACGGGAGGTCGTTGCGCACGGCGATGGGGAGGTCGGCGTTGGCCGTGAGGAGCTGGATGGTGCTGGAGTCGGGGATGCTGACGGCACCGAGCGTCTCGGTGGTGCGGGCACGATGGGCCGCGACCTTCTCGGCGAAGCCTTCCGCGGACGATCCGACCGCGATGGTCCGCAGGACCCGGATCCGCTCGGGGCTGAGCAGCACGAGGGGGTCGCTGAGGACGGTGGCGAAGGCCGTGAGGGAGCGCTCGTCGGCGAGGAGATTGGTGAGGTCGGACGCCCGGGTCGCCGCGGCCGTCTCGGGTAGCGTCACCGAGGCGGCGGGAGCCGCCCGCACCGTCGAGAGCTCGAAGCCGATCGAGTCGGCTGCCGAGATCGCGTCGCGGAGGGCATCCGCGGAGCGGTTCTCGTCGCGCTCCAGCCCGATGAGGATCGGAGCGCCGGGGGCCCGGGCGCCGGCGAGGAAGAGCCGCGCGGCCGCTTCCGCCAACAGCCCCTGACGGGGAACCGAGGCGGATTCGGTCGCCGCAGCAGACAACGCGGCCGACGTGGCGGCCTCGATGACGAGCAGGTCCTGACCGCCCGCTGTCGCATGGGCCGCACTCTGATCGCCGACGGTCTCGGACGACACGATGGTCGTGGCGGGGCGGCCCAGATAGCCGGTGAACGCCGCGAGGTCGGCCTCCGTGAGGTCGCTCTCCGGCCAGACGATCCCCGGGATCGCGCCGTCGATCTCCGTGAGCTCCTCGTCGGTGGGAAGAGCCGGTCCGTCGGTCGGCGTCGGCGACGGTTCTGCAGTGGTGCCGGGAGTGCTCGTCGGTGTCACGGCTCGCTGCTGGGGGAACGCGGCGGGATCGAGCAGCGAGGTCAGCGGCAGCGGTGCCAGCGCCTCGGGCAGACCGGCCTGCGCTTGCACCGTGAGGTCGGCATCGCCGAACTGCAGGGCGAAACGGGCGTTGGGGAGTTCGTCGAGCCGCTGCAGCCAGTCAGTCGCCGCTGAGGGGGCGGCGGTGCCCAGCGCGCGGATCGACGTGAGGATGGCAGGGTCGACCGCGAGAACCGCCGTCGTCCCGGCCACGCCGTCGAGCTGCGCGGTGAGGTCGCCGTCCGGGGCGGTCAACTCCGCGAGCTCCTCGGCGCTCAGGAGGGCACCGCCCGCCGGCGTGGCGGTGATGGGCACGATGACCCCGACCGGGCTTGTGGGGCCGGAGGTGACGACGAGGACGCTCGTCGCGGTGGTGTCCCAGGTCGTGGTGCGCTGTCCCTCACCATCCTTCGTGCCGGCGTCGCTCAGGGCAGCCCGCAGCGGGTACACCCCGGGTTTCAACGGCTTCAAGGTCTCCTGCGGCACGAACACGGTGGTGCCGGCGGCTCCGCCCGCCTCCGTCGGCTTCGTGGTCTCCTCTCCGAGGGAGAGGAAGGAACCCGCGGCCTGGCCCTCGTCCAACCATTCGGTGACGGCGTCGTCGTCGGTCAGTGGCGTGCTGCCGAGCTCGATCTCGACGCGACCCGCGGAGAGCTCCGCCTCGGTGCGGTTGTCGATCGTGACCACGGCCGACGTCGACGTCCCGGGGGCGACGGTCCCGCGCAGGCCCGCCGTGACATGCAGTTCCACCCGTTGATCGTCGTCGGCGGCCGGCTGGTCGGCCGCCACAGCGGGACCGGCGACGCCGACGACGCAGACGCCGGCGGCGACCACGAACGCCGCGAGCCGGCGCACGCGCGCGCGGAGGCCCGTCTCGGGAGTGATCGCGGTCATGAAGGTCTTCCTCGAACGCCGGGGAGAGGCGGATCGTGAGTACTGACTCTGCGATTCTAGGAGGCCGGACAGAGGAGAACCCTGAAGACGCGTAGAGTGACGGCCGTGTCCGACACCCCCGCCCCCCGCCCCGACCCGCTCCGCAGCGCCGCGCTCGCCGCGGATCTGGACGACGCCGACCTCCGCTCCGAGCCCCTGCGTCGCCTCTGGGGAGAGGAGGCGGACGATGCCCTGGGCCGTGGCCTGCGGGAGCCCATCCTGCGGGCGATCGCCGGGGACGAGGGCGTGCTCGCGACCCTCGGGCGGCTCCTGGTGCTCGGGCTTCCGCAGCCCCGAGCGGCGGTGGAGCGTGCCCTGCCCACCCTCGGCGTGGACGGTCTGGAGGCGCTGGGCCTGGCGACGATCGACGCCGACTCCGTGACTCCGATCGCGCTGCTGCGCCCGCAGTCGTTCGTCGACGAGGACGGCGTCGGGGAGTGGTGGATCGCGAGCGATCTCGACGAGGTCGCCCTCGACGGCCCGCTGCCCGCCGATCACGTGCTCGGTGTGGGCGGTGCCTCCCGCACGCTCGCCGAGACGGTCGTGCCGCTCGCGGTGGACCGTGCGCTCGACCTCGGCACGGGCTGCGGCATCCAGGCGCTCCTCGTCGCTCGGCGCGCCGGCCGGGTCGTCGCCACCGATGTCTCTCGCCGCGCCCTCGCCTACGCCGCGTTGAACGCGCAGCTCAACGGGGTCACGAACATCGAGTTCCGTCACGGGAGCATGTTCGAGCCGGTCGCCGGGGAGGCGTTCGACCTCATCGTCTCGAACCCGCCGTTCGTGATCACGCCCCGCACGGAGGGGGTGCCCGCCTACGAGTATCGCGACGGCGGACTCGTCGGAGACGCGCTGGTCGAGCAGTTCGTGCGCACGGCACCGGCCCACCTCACCCCCGGCGGCATCGCCCAGCTTCTCGGCAATTGGGAGTCCCGCACGGGGATCACGGGCCTCGCCCGGCTGGACGCGTGGGTGCCCGCGGACCTCGACCTGTGGGTGGTGGAGCGGGAGGAGCTGTCGCCCCTCGCGTACGCGGAGCTGTGGATCAGGGACGGCGGCATCACGCCGCGCGATGCCGCGTTCACTCCGCTGCTGACCGCGTGGCTCGACGACTTCGCCGCGCGGGGCGTGACCGCGATCGGCTTCGGCTACGTGCTGCTCCGCCGCGGGCAAGGGGAGCCGCTGCGGCGGTCGGAGCGGATCTCGCAGCCCGTGGCGAACGTGGGGGCGGCGCTCGGCCTCGGCCTCACGGCCCACGATGCGCTCGCCGACGGACTGCCCGACACGCTCGTCGTGGCCCCCGACGTCACGGAGGCGCGTCACCTGCTCCCCGGCAACGACGACCCGAGCGTGATAGAGCTGCGTCAGGGCGGCGGGTTCGCGCGGACGGTCGCGGTGGACCCGGCGCTGGCCGGGTTCGTCGGCGCCTGCGACGGGGAACTCCAGGTGCTGCAGATCGCCCCCGCTCTCGCCGACCTGTTCGAGGTGCCCTTCGCGCAGCTCTGGGCGGAGCTCGAGCCGCGCATCCGAGGACTCGTGCTCGACGGCTTCCTCTTCCCGGGGGAATAGTCGCGGCTTCCATGCGTTCGAATACACCATGAAGGCTTTCGGATTCCTCTCGTTCGGTCACTACGCCGACGTGCCCGGCTCGGCCACCCGCACCGCGGGCGACATGCTGAAGCAGACCATCGAGATCGCGGAGGGCGCCGACGAGCTTGGCGTCAACGGCGCCTACGTGCGGGTGCACCA
This sequence comes from Microbacterium sp. UBA7513, assembly GCF_002478345.1. Classification (NCBI taxonomy): domain Bacteria; kingdom Bacillati; phylum Actinomycetota; class Actinomycetes; order Micrococcales; family Microbacteriaceae; genus Microbacterium; species Microbacterium sp. UBA7513. The sequence goes on along the minus strand of NZ_DLNJ01000018.1, from coordinate 8,686 downwards.
CTGGGCTCGCCAGGCGGCGTCCCCGATGCCGCTGCTGACGGCCATGGCCGCGCGCACCGAGCGGATCGAGGTCGGGACCGGCGTGATCGACATGCGCTACGAGAACCCGTTCCAGTTCGCGGAGGAGGCGGCCGCGCTCGACCTCATCGCGGACGGGCGCATCGCGCTCGGCGTGAGCCGTGGGTCACCCGAGACGGCGCTGCGCGGCTACGAGACCTTCGGTTTCCGCGACGACGAGGACCCGGAGCGCGGCAGCGTGCTCGCGCGGGAGAAGTTCGAGATCTTCCTGCGGGCCATCGACGGCGAGCGACTCGCCCCCGGCGACCCCCGGATGGTGGGCGCGGGACAGTACCTCGCGATCGAGCCGCAGTCGCCCACGCTGCGTGATCACATCTGGTGGGGCTCGGGTTCGCGCGCCACGGCCGAGGAGACCGGACGCCAGGGGCTCAACATGATGAGCTCGACGCTCGTGACCGAGGCCACGGGGCAGCCGTTCCACGAGCTGCAGCGCGAGCAGATCGAGCTGTTCCGCTCCGCCTACCGCGAGGCCGGCCACACCAGCACACCGCGCGTCTCGGTCAGCCGCAGCGTGTTCCCGCTCGTGTCGGATATGGACCGCGCCTACTTCGGGCTGCGCAGCGAGGAGAACGCCGACCAGATCGGCATCATCGACGGGTTCCGCTCCACGTTCGGCAAGACCTACGCCGCGGAGCCCGACGTCCTCATCGAGCAGCTCCGGCAGGACGAGGCCGTCATGGCCGCGGACACCCTCATGCTCACGATCCCGAACCAGCTCGGGCCGGAGTACAACCTCCACGTGCTCGAGGCGTTCGCGGAGCACGTGGCGCCGGCCCTCGGGTGGAAGCCCAACACGGAGGGTCCGGTCCAGGGCGACCCCGTGACCTGATCCGGTATGGCGGTCCGGCTCTTGACAGCGGCCGCGCGACGACCGACGCTGGGGACGGCGCGCCGACTGGCGCCCGTCCCTACTGCTTCGGAGGCACCATGACCCGCGTGCGCGTCGACCTCAACATCACCCTCGACGGCTTCGCCACGACGACCGACCAGACGCCGGAGAACCCCTTTGGCGAGGACTGGGGACGCCTCACCGCGGCCTACACGGCGACCCGCACCTTCCAGGAGCGTGTCTTCCGCGACACGAGCGGTGCGGGCACCACCGGGGTGGACGAGAAGTACGCGGCGCAGTACTTCCAGGGCATCGGCGCCGAGATCATGGGGGCCGGGATGTTCGGGCTCCACGCGAACCCGGACGACCCGGAGTGGCGCGGCTGGTGGGGCGAGGAGCCGCCGTTCGAGGTGCCGGTGTTCGTCCTCACCCACACGCCGCGACCGCCGATCGAGTTCGCGAACGGCACGAGCTTCCGCTTCCTCTCCGCGACCCCGGAGGAGGCGCTGCGGGAAGCCGTGGCCGTGGCCGGAGGGCGTGACGTGCGCGTCGGCGGCGGGGCGACGACGGTCCGGGAGTTCCTGCGCGCCGGGCTCGTCGATGACCTGCACGTGGGCATCACCCCCATCCTCACCGGCAGCGGCATCCGGCTCTGGGACGACCTGCGGGGCCTCGAGGCCGGCTATCGCGTGACGTCCGAGGTCGCGGAGTCCGGGGTGACTCACATCACGTTCTCCCGCGCGGACTGAGGCTCCGGCGCGCGGTCGCAGAATCGCACCGGGGTCGCGGGAACTCCCGGAAACCCTGCGACCTCGTGCGGAAATGCGATCTCAGAGCGGAGGGCCGAACAGCTCCTCGCCGTGCTCGTGGAGGATCCGGTACGCGTCGGCGAAGGTCTCCGGTTCCTTCTCGCCCGGCGCGCCGTACCGGGCGAGAAGGAGCCCGAGGAGGCCGCGGGCGGGAGGAGTGAGCGGCTTGAGGTGATCCGCCTCGTTCGGCTGCGGGGTGCCGGCCTCGGGGTTCGGCGGGGTGTACGCGGGCGTGGTCACGGGCCAGTCGGCCGGGTGCCGCGGCTTGTCGAGGTTGACGACGTTGAGCAGCGTGTTGGCCGACTGATCGCGGTCGTTCAGCGGCTCCAGGCCGTGCAGGCGCGACAGCGTGGCCGTGACCGATCCGTGGTGCATCTCGTCGTGGATGATCGTGCCGCGCCGCGTGTACGCCGACACCGCGATCGCCGGGACACGACAGCCGAGCCGGTCGAACGTGAAGCCCATCTCCCCGGCGCCGGTGTCCTTCGTGGGTTTCGTGGCTGCGGGTGGCGGCACGTGGTCGTAACAGCCCCCGTGCTCGTCGAACGTGATGAGCAGCAGCGTGTTCACGGCGTTCGAGCCGCCGGGCGTCGCGCTCGTGCGCACGGCCTCGTAGACGTCGTGGATGAGCCGATCGCCCGCCCGCACATCGGAGATGGCGCTGTCGTACACAGGGTCGCCGTCGACCACGCTCGCCCGCGGCTTCCCGAACGGCGGATGGAAGTCGTTGTGGTCGTAGACCATTCGCGGCTCGATGAATGCGTACGCCGGGAGGGTGCCGTTCTTCGCGTCGGCGTAGAAATCCTCCATCGTGCCGAAATGATCCGTGCGCCAGTACTTCTCCAGCACCGCCGCATGCAGCATCCCCGTGAACGAGACGAGCTGGAGTTCGTCGATGTAGATCCGCCAGCTCACCTTCCGATCTTCCAGGCGGTTGAACACGGTCGGCGCGGCTGGGGCGTCGAGCCACTTCCGGTAGCCGCCGCCGGCCTGGTTCGTCACGAAGCCGTGCGAGGTCGACGCATGGAAGAAGGAGCGGTTGCAGAAGGTTTGGGAGGGCACCCCGGCGTACCAGTGGTCGAACACGGCGAACTCGGCGGCGAGGGTCGAGAGCACCGGGAGCATCTCCGGGGAGAACGAGCCCATGATGTGCCGCGCCTCGTCCAGGCCCGGCTCCTTCCCGTCCCGCAGCCGGCGGAAGTTGATGATGTAGTCCTCGAGGAAGCCGGACATCGTCGCCTTCTCGCCATGGGTGGGGGCGTTGAAGGGCGTGGTCATCTGGTCGACGAACAGGTCGGCGTTGGTCTTCGGGTCGACGGTGCCGAAGATCTGCGTGTTGACGTGCGGGTACTCCTCACCCGGGTCCGGATCGGGGAGGCTCATGATGCGGTCGGTGTCGCCCCGGTAGACGTGCGCCTCCACGACCGTGCCGTCCGGGGCGGTGTTGCTGTACGAGCCGAAGTCGAGCCCCTCGAACGTCTCGCCCTGCGGCACATTCTGCTTCGTGTAGAGGTAGCCGAGGAGGTTGTCGAACGAACGGTTCTCGCCCATCACGACGACGAGGTGGTCGAAGCCCGGCTCGCTGCGCGGAGTGAGGGCGGCGAAGGGATCCGGATCGTCGGCGAAGCCGTCCCGTCCCCCGGCGACGGAGGCCCCGATCGCCGCCCCTCCCGCTCCTCCGATCACCGCTCCCGCCAGGGCGGCGCCGCCCGCGGCGAGGAATCCGCGCCGGGAGGGGTCGCGGGGAGGGGCGTCGGAGGGGCTGTCGGCGTCGACCATGCCGCGATCCTACGACCGTCCCCTCCGAAATCGTCCCGTTCTGGGTTCGCGATCTCGGGTGAGTGCGTCGATTCAGATGTCGGCGTAGTCGTTGGCGCCGCTCTGGATGCCGGTCACACGCGGGGTCGGCGACGTTCCCACGGAGACCGTCGGTGTCGGATCGGACGCGGTCTCGACCTGGACGCACGCCGTCAGTGCCATAGCGAGGAAGATGACGGCGCCGGTGAGAGCGGAGGCGCGGCGGAGAGACCGGTGCATGACGCGAGCCTAGAGCGAGGATGCCTGGCCGTGCACGACTTCGGAGATTCGTGTCGACGCGCCGGGGCCGCCCCTCCGGGTGCGGCGTGTCGGCCGAGAACTCCGAAGTCGTGCACGCGAGGGACGGCACGGGCGCCGCCGAGAGACCGGCGGCGCCCGTGGAGGGAGGGAACCGGTTACGCGGCTTCCGTCGTCTCGACCTCCGCGGTCGCACGGCGGCGACGCAGGGCGAACAGGCCGAGGCCGGCGGCGAGCAGCACGATGGCCCCGATGACGAACGGCATGCTGTCGGCGCCCGTCGTCGCGAGGTCGCCGTCGGTTGCGCCACCCGAGCCGTTCTCGCCGGGGACGACCGCTCCGCCACCGGCCGCCGCGGTGACGGTGAGGGAGGCCGTCACCTCGGTGCCGTCGGGGAGGATCACGGCGAGCGTGTGCGTTCCCGCCGGAGTTCCGGCGGGAATGGTGACAATGCGCGAGAACGTGCCGTCGGCCGCGACCGTGACCGTGCCGAGGGACACCGGGTCGGACCGCAGCTCGAGGGCGACCTCGGCGCCGGCCGCGAAGCCGCCGCCCGACACCGCGAGAGTGCCCCCGGCCACGACCGAGGATGCGCCGAGCTCCACCGTCGCCGGCTTCTCGGGCTCCGGCTCCTCCGTGACCGGCGGGGTGACGCCGGCCTCGGTGACCCACTTCTCGCCGGCGTCCGACTTCGTCACGGTGAACGTGTCGTACACGGCACCGACGGGGAGGTCCGTCGTGGCGTCCGGCTGCTTCTCGGCCAGATACGACCGGTAGACGAGCTGGTTCTTCGAGACGTCGATCACCTGGTACGTCGTCACGCCCTGACCGCGCAGCACCTGGGTGGCGCCGTTGTTGGTCCAGACGTTCTTCTCGGCGGTCTCCAGGTCGTAGTGCTTCGCGCCGGAGTTGGAGACCACGTAGACCGGTCCCGTGGTGAGGCCGGGGGTCTCGGTCGCATCCGTGTTCACGTAGCCGCGGGCGTACGTGTGGTCGTGGCCCATGAGCACGAGGTCGATGTCGTTGCGCTGGAACACCGGCAGCCACTCGGCGCGGAGCACCGGCTCGTCACGACCGGCCGAGGCCGAGAAGACCGGCTGGTGGAAGGTGACGACGTTCCACTTCGACGGGCTGTTCTGCAGCAGCAGGTCGAGCCAGGCGGCCTGGAAGCGCGTCCACAGGGTGGCGATCTGCGACGACGGGCACTCCGCCCCCGTGCAGGACGGGAGCCCGGCCGGGGTGAGGAAGGTCGTGTCGCGGGTCGCGTTCAGGGTGATGAAACGGACGCCTTGGTAGTCGGTGTAGTACGCGGTCTCGGCGGCGAACGAGCTCCAGTGATCGAAGAACGCGCGGTATTGCTGCGCGACGGCGGAGTCGCCCTTCGCGAGGTTCGCCAGCTCGCCGATGGAGCTCGTCGACGGGTTGTTGTGCGGGTACTCGAATGCGGCCTTCCAGGCCGTGAGCAGCTTGTCGCCGGAATACTCGTGGTTGCCCGGAGCGGCCATCACGTTGGTGCGGACGGCCGAGTCCTTCATGCCCTTGAACCAGTTGACCCACTCGTTCTCGTTGCTGGAGGTGTTGATGAGGTCGCCGGCGTGCACGGAGCCGATCGACCGGGGAGCCTGCGCCTCGGCCTGCTTCACGACGCTCGGCCATGTGGTGTCGAGACCGATCTGGGCGTCGCCGTAGTAGATGAACTGGAAGTCGCTCGCCTTCGGGTCGGCGGTGCGGAACTCGTACCAGTCGCTCCAGCTCCCGGGGAGACCCACCCGGTAGCGGTAGGCGGTCGCGGGGGTGAGGTCGGTGACCGTGGCCGAGAAGTGCTTGTTCGGGTTGCCGTTCACCACTCCGGCGTCGTAGGCATCGACCGTGCGGGTGTCCCCGCCGGACGCGAGGCCGATCTCGACCTGGCCGACCGTGTGCGACGCGTCGCCGGCGAGCCAGGAGAACGACTGCGACACCTCCGGCTTCTCGGTCGGGGTGAGGATGACGCGAGTCGGCGGGGCGACGACGGTGGTGCCAGGATCGGAGGCCTTCACGAGGGTGAGCGACGACATGTCGAAGTAGATGTCGGAGCTCGACGCGCGGTCCTGGAACAGCGACACGGCGATCGTGTTCGTGCCGTCGCGGAGCAGGTCGCCCTCGGCGCTGAACGTGCTGGTCAGCGGGTCGCCGTTGGAGTCGCCGGCGTACTCGACGTTGGTGGTGTCGGTGATCCGGCCGTCGACGTAGCGGGCCACTTCTTCGCCGTTGATCCACACGATGAGCGCGTCGTCGAAGGTGACGGTGCTCTGCAGGACGGCGACCTGCTCGGCGACGCCGGCCTCCAACTCGAATGTCGTACGGAAGAAGTAGGTCGGGACCGTCGGGGCCGCCGAGCCGTCGAGGTAGTGGTTGAGGAGCGTCTTCGGGGTGTGCGGCCCGACGGGGGCGAGCGTACCGCTCTTGGCCCCGAAGCTCCCGGGCGCGGTCTTCCACGCGCTGTCGTCGTAGGCGGGCAGGGTCCAGTCGCGCAGCGCGGCCGGGGCCGGTGACGGGTCGGAGCCGTCGTCGAGATAGTGCCAGGGCGTGTCGCCGGTGACGAGCGATCCAGTCGGCACCTCGGGGTCGGGCGCGGCGAGGGCCGCGGGGGCGACGACGGCGCCGCCGAGCACGGCGAGCAGCGCGACGGACGTCAGTCCGCGACGCCGCCACCGCACCGCAGGGGTGGGGGAGGTCATGTCTGTCCTTCGTGGGTGGGTGTCCGTGCTCAGCCGCACGGGGCGTCCCCAGCCCAGCGGAGGCGGATGACGGAGGTCTGACATCGAGGCGACGGGGAGGTGAACGGGGGTGCGTCAAGGGGCGGCCGGTACGCTGGAACCCATGCTCAACATGGCCGACGGCCTCGCGCGTCTCGGCGCGCTCGCCGAGAATCCCGTCGTCCGCACCCTCGCGGAGGCCTTCGACGAAGCCGGTTTCGAGCTGGCCGTCGTGGGCGGTCCGGTGCGCGATGCCCTGCTCGGCCGCGAGACGCACGACCTCGACTTCACGACGAGTGCCTCGCCGGACGAGATCCTCGCGATCGTGAAGCCGGTGGCATCCGCGCACTGGGACATCGGTCGGGCCTTCGGGACCATCGGCGCCCGGGTGCGCGGCGAGCAGGTCGAGATCACGACCTATCGCGCCGACAGCTACGACGGCGTGACGCGGAAGCCGACGGTGGAGTTCGGCAACTCGATCGACGGCGACCTCGTCCGCCGCGACTTCACGGTCAACGCGATGGCCCTCCAGGTGCCCGCGGTGAAGCTCGTCGATCCGACCGGCGGTGTCGAGGACCTCGTGGCGGCGGTGTTGCGGACACCGACCGATCCCCGGGTGTCGTTCGGCGACGACCCGCTCCGTATGCTGCGCGCCGCCCGGTTCAGCGCGCAGCTCGGCTTCACCGTGGCGGAGGACACGGAGCGGGCGATCACCGAGCTCCGCGAGACCCTGAGGATCGTGAGCCCGGAGCGCGTGCAGTCCGAGCTCGTACGCCTCATGCAGACCGACGACCCCGTCCGCGGCATCCGGGTGCTGGTGGAGACCGGACTCATCGACGAGTTCCTCCCCGAGGTCAGCGCGCTCAAGCTCGAGGTCGACGAGCACCACCACCACAAGGACGTCTACGAGCACTCCCTCACGGTGCTCAGCCAGGCCATCGCGCTGGAGCAGGCCAGGAACCCCGGAGCCGGGCCGGACGTGCCGCTGCGGATCGCGGCTCTGCTGCACGACATCGGAAAGCCCCGCACGCGCAAGCTCGAGCCGGGTGGCGCGGTCACGTTCCACCACCACGACGTCGTCGGCGCCCGGATGGCCCGCAAGCGGCTGCAGGCCCTGCGCTTCGACTCGGCGACCACGGACGCCGTCGCGACCCTCATCGAGCTGCATCTGCGGTTCTTCGGCTATGCGGAGGGGGCGTGGACGGATGCCGCCGTGCGCCGCTACGTCCGCGATGCCGGGGACCTGCTGGAGCGGCTGCACATCCTCACGCGCGCCGACGTCACCACGCGGAACAAGCGCAAGGCCGCCCGCCTCGCCGCCGCCTACGACGACATCGAGTCCCGGATCGCTGCGCTCCGCGAGCAGGAGGAGCTCGATGCGATCCGTCCCGAGCTCGACGGCAACCGCATCCAGGAAGTGCTCGGCATCTCTCCGGGCCGGGAGGTCGGCGAGGCGTACAGGTTCCTCCTCGATCTGCGCCTCGATGAGGGCGTGGTGGGCGAGGACGTCGGCCCAGTCGACGACCGGGCCGTCGAGCACGGCCCGGCTGACGAGCGGGGCGAGCTCGGAGCGGTCGAGCACCTGGAGCACGATCGCCCCGCCCATCGACCACCCCACGAGCACGACGTCGCGGGCGCCGTGCTCCAGGGCGTAGGCGACGGCGGCGTCCACGTCACGCCACTCGGACAGCCCGAGGCCGTAGAGCCCGTCGTTGGAGGCGGGCGCCACCTGGTCGTTGCGGTAGGACGGGGTCAGGCAGGTCAGGCCGGCGCGGTGCAGGGCGGCGACCCCGCGCACGGTCTCCTCGCGCCCCGCCCCGCGGCCGTGCACGAGGACGGCCCACCGGCTGCCGTCGACCCGTCCGTTTGGCGGGGGCACCAACCAGGACGGCAGCGGACCGATCTCGCTGGGGACGTCCACGTCGAGGGTCGGCAGACCGAGCGCCTGCCCCGGCCCGAGCGCGTAGTAGTAGGAGTGGAACCGGGCCGGGCCGGTGCGCAGGCGCCCGAGGTCGACGCCGTGCAGCCGCCGGGTGATCGTGCCCTGCCCGGGGTGGTCGGCCAGGATCCGGCCGAACCTCACGTGCGACTGCCCGCCGTCGAGGAACAGGCCGTACTTGCCGGGCATCACCGTCTCGGCCGTGCGGCTCAGCGTGACGCTGCGGTCGTCGAAGGCC